>JADLEA010000113.1 GCA_020846365.1 Bacteroidota bacterium | reverse complement strand
TGTCGCCTTTACGCAACATCGTCCACCCCCAGAGCACCATAAGGACCGGAAGGATGAACACGCTGTACCCCACCGTGGAGCGGATGAGGAAGTCGGAGATCAGCACCCCGACCAGCCCGAGGCCGTTGTGCGTGGTGTCCCAGAGCCGTTGCGCCTCCTTGTCCACGCCCATCGCCCCCCAAAGATGCGAGAACCGGACATCTGCGTTTGCTTCGTCGGCCGGATCATACGTCACCAGGGCGATGAAGATCAAGAGCGCGCACGCAATCAGGAGGATAGACAGGACAGCCCATTTGTGGCTGGCGCGGGGCTTTGAGGGCTCCTTGCGCACCGCCGGTGCGCCGGGTCGTTGACGGAGTTGCTGTGCCATACCTCTACGTCTCCAATTACGCTGACACTTCCACGGAAGAGTCCCTCTTGTCTCCCAACCGCGCAAGCCGGAGAACCGTTCCGTCCAGCAGGGGGACAACCGGAACCGCATCGATGCCGGCGCAGTACCGGACGTCGTCCGTGAATCCCATTTCTGTCAGTGTCCTGCCGTTGTCCGTCCCCTTCAGCATCTTCAACGGGTTCTTCGCGTGGATTTTGTAGAGCGCATGCGCGGCGCGGCCGGCATCGCTCAACTGCAGTTTCTTGCCGTTCTCATCGGAGAGCAGATGCACGAGCATCCCGGCGCACACGGCGTCTTCGAGGGAGAAGCCGCCAGCATTGCCAGCGCACAGGACCACGACATCCCCCTCTTTTCCGCGCACGGATTCTGCGACAGCGCCAATGTTCACGAACCCACACACGGCCATCTCCCGTGCGTGGCGCGCCTTCAGGAAGACCGGCGATCCGTTGGAGGAGATGAACACGATGGATTTCCCGCGCACTTTCTCGGCCGTGTATTCGAGCGGGGAATTGCCGAGATGGAAGCCCTCGACCATCTTCCCGTTTCGTTCCCCCGCAAGCATCGTGATGCCTCCGGTCAGGTTGCCGGAAACCCGGGCAGCGTTTTCGACGGTGGACGTGGGGATGACTTCACGCGCCCCATTGCTGAGCGCGGTGATCACCGTAGTCCCCGCACGCAACACGTCCACGACGACAACCGTCTTGTCCCGCAGGGCCATCTCATCGACCTGATGCGGGGTCAAATGCATGGTGAGTTGAATCATGCCTGCTTCTTCACGAACGGAAGTGAAACCACGGTCGCAGGAACCGCGCGATTCCTGATCATGACATCGATGGTCGAACCCGGCGTCGAAAGCGCGACCGGAACGTATCCCAGGCCGATGCCGCGTTCCAGGATGGGTGAAAACGTCCCCGACGTCACGGTGCCGACGGGTGCGCCGCCGGAGTGGATGGGATAGCCGTGCCGGGGAAAGGCCTTGTCATTCACCGTAAACGCGACGAGCTTGCGTTTCAAGCCGGTCTGTTTGACGCGTTTGATTGCCTCCTGTCCTTTGAAATTCCCCTTGTCGACCTTCGTGATCCATCCGAGTCCGGCTTCGAGCGGGTTGGTGGTCTGGTCAATGTCATTGCCGTAGAGGCAAAAACCCATCTCCAGGCGCAGGGTGTCGCGCGCGCCCAGCCCGATGGGGGCGATGTTGTGCTTCTTCCCGGCATCCAGCACCGCATCCCACACGCGTTCGCCCGTGCTGCGGTCGGCATCGAAATAGAGTTCGAACCCGAGCTCGCCGGTGTAGCCCGTGCGCGAGACAAGCATCTCCACGCCCGCGACGCGCGCATGGAGCCAGTGATAGTAGGGCATGGCACCCAGGTCGGCATCGGTGAGGTGCTTCAGCGTCTCGAGCGACCTCGGTCCCTGGACAGCCAGCAGCGACGTCGCATCGCTCCGGTCTGTCAGCGTCACGTCACCCCGGAGGTATTGTTGCATCCAGGCAATATCTTTGGCGGTGTTGGCGGCGTTGATGACCAGCATGTAGTGGTCGCCCATGTGATACACCAACAGGTCGTCCACGATCCCGCCATCCGGATAGCACATGGCCGAGTACTGCACTCTACCCGGCGTGAGTTTCGATGCGTCGTTGATGGTAATCGACTGGATAAACGCGAGTGCATCGTTGCCGCGGATGAGGACTTCGCCCATGTGGGAAACATCAAAGACGCCGACATGTTCCCGCACGCGCTTGTGCTCGTCCACGATGCCGGCGTATTGCACGGGCATCTCATACCCCGCAAACTCCACAATCTTCCCGCCGAGCTGCACGTGCCTGTCGTAGAATGCTGTGCGTTTCAGCGCCATGGCTCTTCTTTCTATTTGAACTGATCCGTCACGTCCCTGTCCTGCTTGCGGGAGATCATGCGGAACTCGCCGATGGGGATGGACGGATCTTCTTCGAGTTTGATCAGGACAAAGTACTTCAGCATGATCCGGCGGAGGCGGCTGATCGTGCCTTCGCGCAGGGCCGGAGCCAGGGAGGGATTGATGCGGAGCGTGATCCGCGTCTCCTTGGTTTCGGTCTTGAATCTCCGCACCCACCGTTCAAGCTGGTTCAGGGTCGTGGTCTTGGACTGCACCAGGCCGGTGCCGGCGCACGTCGGGCAGGGCTCGGTGAAGCTGTGGAGGATATTCTGCCGGATGCGCTGGCGTGTGATCTGCACCAGGCCGAATTCGGTCATCGGCAGCACGGTCACCTTCGCGCGGTCTTTCCGGAATTCCTTCTTCAGCTCCTCGTACACCTTCTTCTTGTTCTTTTCGTCTTCGAGGTCGATGAAGTCGCAGACGATGATCCCGCCGATGTCGCGCAGCCTGAGCTGGCGCGTGATTTCCCGGGCAGCCTCCAGATCCGTGCGCAGCGAATTCTGCTCCTGCTCCTTCTTGGGGGCATAGCGGCCGCTGTTCACATCGATGACCACCATCGCTTCCGTCGGCTCGATGATGATGTACCCGCCGCTCTTCATCCACACTTTGCGCGCGAGGGTGGTTTCGATCTCCTTCTCGACGCCGTACGCGTCGAAGATCGGCGCGCGGTCCTTGTGCCATTCGATCTTGTCGAGGAGCTGCGGCGAGGTGTATTTGATGTATGCCCGGATTTCGCGGTGGAGTTTCTTGGAGTCGATAATCACGCGCGACACATCGTTGGAGAAGAGGTCGCGGATGACGCTGGATGTAGTCGCAAGATCCTTGTAGAGCAGGCAGGGCGCCTTTTCGGCCTTGACGGTCTTTTCGATTTCCCGCCAGGTCGCGATCAGGTCTTCCAGGTCGTTCTTGATGGAGGATTCTTCTTTGCCCTCGGCGACGGTGCGGATGATCGTGCCGAATCCCGGCGGGAGGATCCCCTGCGCTATGCGGCGCAGGCGGCGTTTCTCTTTGAAGTTGGTGATCTTCTTGGAGATGCCGACTTTGTTGTCGAAGGGGAGAAGAACGAGGAAGCGGCCTGCGAGGGATACTTCCGACGTAACGCGGACACCCTTCTTGCCGACGGGTTCCTTGATGATCTGGACAATGATCTCCTGCCCTTTTTCCAGCAACGCTTCTTTGCCCGGATGCCTGGGAGGAGCTTCAACGGCGGGTGTCGCAGGACGATGCCCTCCCTGGCGGCCGTGGGAGCGCGATTCGCCGGCTCCCCCCCCGTTCTGGCCATTGGAGCCGTCGGAGTGGTGACCTCCGGACTCTTCGTCTTCTTCCTCCTCCTCGTCTTCGATGAGCGTGTTATACTCCTCGAACCTGCTGCCGATATCCGAGAAGTGGAGGAAGCCGTCCTGACCGAGTCCCAGATCGATGAACGCTGCCCTGATGCCGGGCATCACCTTGGCTACTTTGCCAAGATAGATGTCCCCGACCATCTTCTCTTTGTTTGCGGTTTCAACAAAGAGTTCTGCCAGGCGGCCGTCCTCGGTAATGGCTATCCGAGTTTCGTTGGCCGCCGCATTGATAATGATTTCCTTCTTCATACCGTGCCGTTAGTTCCAGCCTTTCTTCCAACGAGTATCGCTGGAGAACACCACAGTCGCGGAACGAAGTAAGCAGGCTCCCGAGCAGGATCGAGAGACACATCGTTTGGAACAGAATCGCTTGCATCGTTTACCGATCTGTGGTGTAGAGAGTGTGTGATGGTATTGATCCCTGTGAACCCTAAAGGAGAAGCGTGCTTCGCTTCATTCAACACCTGAACTCTTCGCGTGTAACCTACGAAAAATCGTCGAGGGTTGCAACAGGACAAATTCAAAAAAAGAGGCCAAGGAACCTGCGTCACACCTTGGGGAGCTGACCGTTGCTTCCTTCCGGACCTGGCGGGATTGGGCCCCTTGCGGTTGCACAGGACTTGACCTCAGTGGAGCTGATCGGGGTCGAACCGACGACCTCCTCGTTGCGAACGAGGCGCTCTCCCAGCTGAGCTACAGCCCCG
>JADLEA010000112.1 GCA_020846365.1 Bacteroidota bacterium | reverse complement strand
TCCTGCTTCTGACTGGCTTTCGTTCGGATGATTCATGCCGGTTCCGGTGGGACCAAGTCTTTCCGGGCGAGATCCACTACCACAACAAGAAAGGCAAGAGGACAGAGACCATGCCGGTGGATGAGGTCCTCGATGACCTCCTGGCCACTTGCCCCAGAAGCTTCACGCCTTGGGTGTTCAAATACCGAACGATCAACAAGCTCTTTTCGGCCTTCGCGTGGATCCGGAAAGTGTCGGGAATCCGTCCGAACCTCACGATTCAGGCGTTCAAGCGGACGTATGCCAATGCCCTCTACGACACTGCCGGCGACGATCTGCTCTCTGTCCAGGAGCTCGCACATCACGCATCAATCCAGACCACGCAAGCGGCGTACTTGCGCCGAAGGCGGTTGGACACAAAGCGGGCGGTACTGAGTGCCAGCCGCCAGGAGATCGCCTCAGTAATCAACCTCCAGGGTCTTACCAAGGCATAGTTGAAGTCTTGTCGTGTTTCTCCTATTTTCTGCACTGACAAGTAAAACGCCGAATCTGAATCGGATTCGGCGTATCGAAAGTCTTTTAATATACTTTACCGTCGTCTGAAAGTCAATCAGGAATCAGCATGAAAAGCGCACTTGTTACAGGCGGTAGCGGATTTATCGGCAGCCACATCGTCGAACAACTCCTTGCAAAGGGTTACACGGTCCGCTGCCTCCTGCGGAAAACCAGCAGCACCGCGTGGTTGAAAGATCTCAGCGTTGAATTCGTCTACGGCGATGTGTTCGATGAGCCGGCCCTGGCGAAAGCCGTGGAAGGCATGGAGTACGTCTATCACTCGGCGGGACTCACAAAAGCGAAAACGCATGAGGAATACTACCGGGCAAATGTCGACGGCACCCGGAACGTGCTGGACGCGGCACTGCGCATGGCCCCCGGTCTCCGGCGGTTCGTCATGATCAGCAGTCAAACTGCTGCCGGCCCCAGTCCGAGTCCGACCCCCATGACAGAAGAACAATCCGGCTCCCCTATCACAACGTATGGCAAGTCGAAACTGAAAGCCGAGCAGGAGTGCATGAAATTCGCCGACCGTCTGCCGGTGACGATCGTTCGCCCGCCGGCAGTCTACGGCCCGAGGGACAAAGACGTCTTTGAATTCTTCAGCACCATGCGCAAAGGACTCCAGCCAGTCGTGGGATTCGGAGAGAAATATGTGAGCCTCCTCCATGTCGGGGATGTCGTCCGCGGCGCCATCATGGCGGGCGAAAGTCCCGTCAGCGCAGGCCAAACGTACTTCCTCTCAAGCACGGAGATGTATGGTTGGAAGCAGGTCGGACAGGTGACCCGCGAGGTTCTCGGCCGGAAAGCACTCACCGTACGGATCCCTGAAGCCGGCGTCTATGTTGTGGCCACCTTCGCCGAATTCCTGGCTCTGTTTAGCAAAAAGCCCGCGCTCATCAACTACGAGAAAGCGCGAGACATGGTCCAGAACTACTGGACATGCGATTCTTCAAAGGCCAGGCGGGATTTCGGATACGTGCAGCAGATAAGCCTGGAAGACGGCATCCGCGACACTATCGAGTGGTGCTATAAGCAGGGGTGGCTCAGGCCCTGAGACACCGGACTCCGGGAAAACCAGCGGGGACCGCGGCAATGGTGGTCCCCCAAAACACATGAAAACCTTTCTCGACCGCACGTTCCACCTGACAGAACTCGGCACCTCTCCCAGGCAAGAAGTGACCGCCGGTCTGACGACGTTTGTGACGATGGCATACATCATCGTCGTCAATCCGAAAATCCTGGAAGCGGCTGGCATGCCATTCGGACCGTCGATGGTCGCGACGATTCTGAGCGCCTCGTTCGGCACGCTTCTCATGGGTCTCTACGCCAAACGACCGTTCGCGATCGCCCCCTACATGGGCGAAAACGCCTTCATCGCGTACACTGTCGTCCGCGTCATGGGATACAGCTGGCAGACCGCGCTGGGGGCAATCTTCATCAGCGGAGTCCTGTTTACCATCCTGACACTTTTGAACGTGCGACGGTGGCTTGCCGCCGGTATTCCGGAGCAACTCAAGATCGGTTTTGCCGTCGGCATAGGACTCTTCCTTGCCTTTGTCGGTCTGAACGAAACGGGCATTGTCGTCTCTGGCACGCCGGGAGCGCCGGAGCACGTCGGCGATCTCCGCCAGCCGACGGGGTTGCTCGCAATCCTCGGGTTTCTCCTGATCGGGTTTCTCATGATGCGCCGGATCGGCGGAGCGATGCTCCTCGGTATCCTGACGATCACGGTGATCTCCTTCCTTCTGGGCATAACTCCGCTGCCCGAGCGCTGGGTGAGCCTGCCGCCCGACCTGGGTCCGGTTTTGTTTCAGCTGGACATAGCCGGCGCTCTGACCTGGGGCATGTTCTCGGTCGTGCTCACGGTTTTTGTCATGGCGTTTCTGGACACCATCGGTACGCTCATCGCGCTGGGATTCAGGGCGGGGATTCTGGACAGCCAGGGTAACTTTCCGGCTATCGAGAAACCAATGATGTGCGATGCAGTCGGCACAACGGTGGCGGCGCTTCTCGGGACAACCACCACCGGAGCGTACATCGAATCTGCGACGGGTATTGCAGCAGGCGGACGATCGGGGCTCACCGCAGTGGTGACGGCGCTCTGCTTCCTGTGCGCCCTGTTCCTTGCGCCGTTCCTGACTATCGTTCCGGCGTTTGCCTACGGACCCTCGTTGATCATCGTCGGGGTTCTGATGATCGCGCCGATTACCAGGCTGAAATTCGACGACCTTTCGGATTCGATCCCTGTGTTCTGCGTGATCACCCTCATCAGCTTCACGTACAACATCGGGATAGGCATGACGGCCGGATTTATTGTCTACCCGCTGCTCAAAGTCCTGTCAGGAAAAGGCAAAAGCGTGAACGCGAGCATGTGGGTCCTCGCAGGATTGTCCCTGCTCTTCTTTGTCTTCTATCCG
>JADLEA010000111.1 GCA_020846365.1 Bacteroidota bacterium | reverse complement strand
CGAGATTTCTTCCTGCACCGTGTGCACGTCGTCCGGATGCACGCGTTCGAAGAAATTCCGGTGGGTCGGCTTGAATGCTTGCGGCGCGTATCCGAGCAAACGAAATGTCTCGTCCGACCAGTACACATCCAGCGTGCTGGAATTGATGTCGATGTACCCGAGGTGCGCGCAACGATGGATCAGGTCCAGGCGCGCCTCATTCTCCATCTGGATCGCGTCCTCCTGGCGCTGTGCGGTCCTGTCACGCGTCACCCCGCACAACTCGAGCTTCTTTGTGGCATCGTTCAGCAGGAGGCGTGTCCACGTTCGGGTCCAGACAGTCTCACCACCCCGGCATGTCATCTCGAGATCGTCGACGTACGTCTGGACGCTCCCGGCGCGGAAGGCATTCAGCCGTTCCGGCATGGCCTTCATGAAGTACTCCCGAGACTCGGCCGAAAGGGTTGCCGGGAAGTTGTGCCGGAGGACCTCATCGGCGGCAAAGCCGCGCAGATGCTCAACCGAGGGGCTCACGTAGAGAAAGTGATACAGTTCGGCATCCACGACCCACAGCACGTCGGGGGTGGAATGCGTGAGCGAATGGAAGCGGATCGTCTGGGCCGCATCGGATTTCCTCCCCGCGTGCACGGGAGGTTCCACACCGACCTGGCGCCGGAGAACCGCGTACACAACCGCGGTGAGAAGAATCAGGTAGAGCAGGAAGCTGAGTGCATTCCAGGCCTGGCCCGGCATGCGGAGGCCGCTGACGCCCGGAAGGATCGTGCGCAACCAGGGATCAACGACGATGATCCAGAACACTCCCGTGACAAGGGCTACGATGCCGGTTTGCAGTGCTATCAGGAGGGGTTTTGAGGACATTCGGTCTATCGGGTATATTCGCCCCTCCCAGGGATGTGCAGGTTTTACGCTGGTGAGCTGAGACCCGGAGAGTGGGCAAATGCAGTACAAGGTGAAAGATACGAGGGTGTCACCGCTTTGTCAATACCACGACGTTGCTTCCTGTCTTTTCTTCCGCTATATTTTGAAGAGCCAAGGGCAGAAACATCAGCGGCATCCTGACCGCATATCTCCTCTCTCCCTTCAGCATATCCCCGGCCATCAAAGGTCCTTTCCATGGCAGTACAGATTGTTGAGGTCACGACATCCCGTCAACTACGTGCGTTCATAGCGTTCCCCTTCTCCCTTTACCGGGACAATCCGTACTGGGTCCCTCCTCTGAGGTTCGATGAGCGGAACACGCTCCGGCGCGACAAGAATCCCGCCTTCGAAAACTGCACGGCGCGTTACTGGCTCGCCACCCGAAACGGCAATCCCGTCGGCAGGATTGCCGGCATCATCAATCACGCCTACGTGAAGATCTGGGGAAGAACCACCGCCCGTTTCGGCTGGCTGGATTTCATTGACGACCAGGAGGTGTTCTCGGCGCTTTTTGACACGGTGGAACAATGGGCCCGGAATGAGGGGATGACGGCGCTGCACGGACCGATGGGATTCTCCGACATGGACCGTGAAGGGATGCTGGTGGAGGGTTTCGATGAACTGGGGACGATGGCCACGCTGTACAACTTCCCGTACTACCCCGGCCACATGGAACGCCGCGGTTACGTGAAGGATGTTGATTGGCTTGAATACCGCATCACCGTGCCCGATGAGATTCCCGAAAAGGCCCTTCGCATCGCAGCCATTACCGGGGAACGCCGCGGCGTGCGCGTCCTGCCGGCACGCTCATCCCGTGATCTCCTCCCCTACGCCCATCAGATCTTCGAGATTATCAACGACACGTACCAGGACCTCTTCGGCTTCGTGCCGATGTCCAAGAAGGAAATCGACTATTATGTCCGGCTCTACATGCCGAATGTTTCCCCGGAATACACGAAGATCCTGGTCGATACGGACAACCGCGCCGCGGGCTTTGTCATCGGCATGCCGTCGCTTTCACGGGCTCTCCAGAAAGCCCAGGGACACCTGTTCCCCTTCGGCTTCATTCACCTTCTGCTTGCGATGAAGCGGCCGCGCTACGTGGATCTGTACCTGGGGGCGATCCGGAAGGATTTGCAGGGGAAGGGCGCTGACGCGCTGTTGATTACCGCGCTCGGTGAGTCATGCATCCGGAACGGCATCAAGGCCGCGGAATCCAACGTGGAGCTCGAGGACAATAAGCTTGTCCAGGCACACTGGAAAATCTTCGAGCGACGCCAGCACAAACGGCGGCGGTGCTTTATCAAACACCTGGCCTGAGGCGATCCCGGCACCGGTATCCGGCAAAGCTCACTGTTTCTTCATCCAGAAGGGAGCGGTGACAAACCAGAGGACCATTCCACCTGCCATCAGGTCAGCATGGGTTTGCCACGGCAGCATGTGCGTCGCCACCATCACCGCAGGCACGATGGTGAGGGCAAGCCCGATCATCGAAGCGGTTTTCAGGACCAGCCGCATCATCTCGCTCCTTTCGCATCTTTGCGCTGTTGGATGGCGCCCGCCACAACAAACGTCGCAATGGCGATGAACCAGCCCGGGAGAGCCTTGAAATAGAGTTCCACGGGGAGGACAAAACAGAGCGCCAGCGAAACTGCCCAGGCCAGCAGGGCCGGCCAGGAAACCGCGAGTCCCTGCACTTCCGCGTACCCTGCCCGAAGACCGAGCCTCGGGAATAGCCAGTAGTCGGCGAACACCACTGCGCCCATCGGCATCAGGAGCAAGCCGTAGAGCGCGACGAAATCCAGCAGTTTCATCATCAGAGCCGGAAAGAGTGCCGCTATGGTGGTGATGACGCCGGCGGCAAGAGTGACTTTCCATCGCTTCCAGTCCGGGGTCGCGACCTGGAAGGCCAGTCCGGCTCTATAGAGAGTCGGATTGGCCGTTGTCCACCCCGCGATGACCACAGAGACCGCACCCGCAACTCCCGCTCCCAGGTACGCGATGGGGCCCGGGGCGACATTTCCTGACGCTGCGGCGCAGAGGATGCCCGACGCAGCCCAGGCCACAAAGTGGCCAAGGAACATCCCTGATGCACTCGTGAAACCGTACGTCCATTTCCGCGCGAACCGGAGCATGGACATGTCAGCCATGCCGATATGCATGGCAAGGTTGCAGAACCAGGAAAAGAAGGCAACGTGCCAGAAGGAAAACCGCGTCATGCCGGGGAAGGGTGTTCCTGTCCAGATCTTCTCCTTCGCCACCCGCCAGAAGTCGTCGACGGAATGCACGCCGAGCATTGGCAGGACCGCTATGGCGCCCGCGACGAAGACGAGGACCATCCAGGGAGAAGCTATCGTGGCAAAGCGCGCAAGCTTCTCGAAGCCGAGGATGGCGAGGATGGTCACGAGCGCGCCGACGCCGATAACGACGAGCACCCATCCCAGGCTGGTCGGGAGGGTGTCCTCCAGCCGCGGCATGTCCATGCCGAAAGGAAGCCCGACGGCGGTTGCCGAGACTGAGATCATGGAGCCCGCGAGGAAGCAGAACATGATGGCGTTCACAAGACTGTACGCTGCGGTCAGGCCCGGGCCGGCACTCTTCCGGAGCTGCCAATAGAGAGTGAGGCGGGTTCGGACGGCGATGGGGGCCACGATGAATGCCCAGCTGAGCACGGCCAGGATGTTCCCGAGAAGCAACCCGCCGAAGAAATCCGTGACGGTGACGCCGTGTGCGACAAAAAGAGGCCCGATGATGTATTCTGTTCCCGCGATGTGCTCGCCGGCGTACATGCCCAGGAATTTCCCGGGTCCGTGCAGATGCGTGGTCGCGACCGGCTCACGGTCATACTCATACAGACTGTCGAGTTTCTCGGTAACCGATTTGCTGGAGGACATAGGTCGTCGAGGATGGTCCGGAAGAACTGGGGTTGATACAGACGGAGCAAGTATACGGAGGGAAATTCTGAGAAGAAAGCAGAAAGAACGGCCTCCCCCGGGGCCTTGACAATGCCTCCAATATTCTTAGATTTCGTCCTACAATTTTCCAGGAGAATCCCGCATGAAGCTTGTTGCCCTCACCACGCTCTGCGTGGCACTGGCATTTGTCGCACTGTATGCCACATCGTTGTCGCAGAGTGAAATCCCCGTCGAACCCGAAGCCGTCCCCGTCGCCACCGATAGCGCCTCCGGGTCAGTCGTCGTGCCGGTTGATGCGCACACCCCCCCGACGAGTGACTACTGGTCAATGATTTTTGTCTTCGTCCTGGCATCTTTTATCGGGCTCGGTGTGATTGCGAGGGTTTCGCGACTGCTCCACACCCCCCTGATGTCCCTGACGAATGCCATCTCTGCGATTGCGGTTGTCGGTTCGATCATTGTCACCGGATCGGATTTCCCGACTGAATACCGCATCCTCGGCGCCATCGCGCTCTTTGCCTCGATGACCAACATCGTGAGCGGGTTCCTCATCACCGAGCGGATGCTGAAGATGTTCAAGCAGACCCGCGGGGAGGACCACACATGATCACCGATCTGGCACAACTCGCGTACGTGGCGGCCAGCTCTCTCTTTGTCATCTCGCTGCACTGGATGAACAATCCGAAGACTGCGCGCAAGAGTGTGCGGGCCGGGGTGGCGGCGATGCTGCTGGCCGTCGTGGCGACGTGGATTCAACCGGGGATCATTCATCATGTCTGGATCGTGCTTGCCATTCTGGCCGGCTTTATTGTCGGGGTTCCCCTCTCCCGCGTGCCGCTCACGGCCGTTCCGCAGCGAACCGCTCTCTCGCACGCCTTCGGCGGCCTTGCCGCAGGACTCGTCGGCACGGCGAAATTCTACCTCTGGCTCAGTGAAGGGGCAGCCCAGCTGACGCCGTTCCGCACTTCCGCCATCATCCTGGAGGTGATCCTCGGATTCCTGACCTTCACCGGAAGCTTGATGGCCGCGGGGAAGCTTCAGGAGATCAAATGGATTCCCCAACGCCCCGTCACCTATCCATTGCAAAATGTTTCGAATATCGGGCTCATGGTCGTCGCCGTGGCGCTCGGCATCCTGGTCGTCGTGAACCCCGCAGGGCCGGGAGCGGCGATCGCGTTTCCGGTTATCATCGGCCTTGCGCTGGCCTTCGGAGTCCTGTTGATTATTCCCATCGGCGGCGCGGACATGCCCACCGTGATCTCGATCTTGAATTCCTATGCCGGCCTTTCGGCAGTCGCTATGGGCTTCGTGCTGGACAACAAGCTGCTCATCATCGCCGGGGCGCTGGACGGTTCGAGCGGTCTGATCCTTTCCATCATCATGTGCCGCGCCATGAACAGGTCATTCGTCAACGTGCTCTTCGGGGCATTTGGCCAGGTGCAGGCGAGCAAGGCCGGCGCGGATGGCCGCCGGTACAAACAGGAGACGATCGAAGGGGCTTCCCAGATCATGGAGCAGGCATCCCTGGTGGTCATTATCCCAGGATACGGCATGGCCGTGGCGCAGGCCCAACACAGGGTCCGTGAATTGTACGACCAGCTGACCAAACGCGGCATCACGGTGAAATTCGCCATCCATCCCGTTGCGGGGAGGATGCCCGGACACATGAACGTGCTCCTTGCGGAGGCGGATATCCCGTACAGCGACCAGGTTCCCATGGACGACATCAATTCGGAGATGCCGCACTGCGACGTTGCGCTCGTGATAGGAGCCAACGACGTGGTGAATCCCGCCGCGCGGACCGACAAGAGCACGCCCATCTATGGGATGCCGATCATTGACGCTGACAAAGCCCGCACGGTCTTTGCGATCAAACGGAGCAAGAACCCGGGCTTCGCGGGGATCGACAACGAACTCTATTTCTCGGATCGCACCTTCATGCTCTTCGGCGATGCGAAAGCGGTAGTCGGCGACCTCGTCAAGCAGCTCTCCGGGAATTCGGGAATGCACTGATTCAAGACGCTGCGGAGCATGCATCGGGCTCACTGCTCAAGGATGGCCTGAAGGCGGGATAAGGAGGGTGGTGCCGGCGCCTCGCCTTACCGGAGAAGGAGCGGCACGGAGTTCACCATATCCAACACGAGGTGCCGCTCCATCTGGACGCGAAGGGAATCGTCCAGGCAGAAGATCATGGATTCGTGATTGCGGTCGGCGGAATACGGATCAAAGTTCCAGCTTCCGATCCCTGTGAGCAACCGGTCGAAGTAGAACTCTTTCGCGTGGATGTAGTTGATATACTGGTAGACGCGCATTCCGACCCTCAGGAACGGGGTCATCGTCACCCGCAGACTTTGCGCAACCTCTCTCCCTCCGCCGTCGACCACGGGCGTCATGATATCCACCCAGAAGGGATCATGGACCAGTTCTGAATCCTTGACGCGCGTGCGGAGGAAGATGGTGGATTCCCCCCAGCCGCCGTCGATGCCGTTGGTGATCACCGCCCCGCGGTACTCGGGCCGCCGCATTTTTTCAAGGATTGCCTGCGCCAGGGAATCGATCGATTCACCCGAGCCCGATTGCGCATCGCACTCCACACCCGGCGTCGTGAAATAGAGAGAGTGCCGGGACTGCTCCGTGTACCGCTTCAGCAACGTGGCGATCTTCTGCGGATCGGCATCGTCCCCCTGCACCGCCGTCCGGCAGATGCCGTTCATCCTGGTCTGCGGATCTCCAAGCCACCGGGCGTAATGCTCTGATCCCCGAACCCCCGCACTGCGCTCCGCGGCGAGTTGGTGCGCAAGCATCGAGTCGCCAAGCGCGATCGGGTTGTTCGCACGGTCATACCGTTTCCAGAGCCGGATAAAGCTGTCCAGAAGGGATGTGACCGCCGGCCCGCGAATGAGCACATCCGTGTCGCGGTTCTGAAAATCGAAACCAGACGAGGTGTTCTCATAGTCCAGAACGTTCATCCCGCCGAGGATTGCCTCCTCCCCGTCGCGAATCCAGAACTTGTTGTGGAACATCCGGTCGATCTGGTTCAGGCGCTTGTCCGCAACCCTGGCTACCGGGATTCCTTCCCGCTCGAGCGTCCCCACGGCAAAGCCCGAGATGGAAAACGTATAGAAATCTTCCGTGATCAGCCGGACGTCGACACCCGCCCGCTTCCTCTCTATCATCAGCCTGACCAGTTCCCTTCCCGTGGAATCCGCGACGATAGTCATCACTGCCACATAGAGGAACTTGCGCGCCTCCTTCACCAGCCGGAGCTTTTCAGGATAGGCCTCCGCGCCGTTGTACAACGCACGAAGCGTGTTCCCGTAGGTGAGCTCGGTCTGCGTCTCCTGGTCGAGGGATTTCTGGAATTCAGGATCGAAGTATGCGGATTCCACGGTGTCGGGGTCAAAGTCGGGAGTGAACTCGGCACAATAGAACGGGACCGGTTGTGTGAGGTGTTTGATGGGGGGGAAGAACAGACCTCCCCAACCTGCCAGATTGCGATACGGCAGGATTGCCGCTTGCCGGAGGTAGTCGAAGGGCCAATGCGCATACGACCGGGAGACTGCGGTCAGGAAGTCGGGATCTCCCGACTCGCGCACAAAGCGTTCCTGATCGAAGACAAAGAGATCCTGGATCTCTTCGAATCCGAAGATGGAAGGTGCAACGATGCGTTTCCAGTTGAAGGGGTCCCAGGTGAAGGTGACGGCACTTGCCCTCTTGCTCGAGTCGGAGTACGCCGGGGCGATGAGGCCGTTTGACCGTTCCCCGAGGTATCGCGAAAGCTCCGCGAGGGAGACGGTTCGGGATTCCTCGAGCACGGCATGGAACGTCCCTGCTCCCTCATACGGCCTGCAGGATCCCAGCAAGAGACTGCCCAGGATCAATACGAGCGTTCCTCTCCGCACCATCATCCTTCCCTATCGACGCAAGTAGAAGTTGAGCCCGAGGTAATACCGCAATGCCTTGTCCGAGACCTCCGTCGCCTGGAAGTCAATGTACTCCCATTCTTTCTGAATACCACCGACCATGTTGAACCACCGGCCCGTTGCTTGCAGGCCCAGGAATATGGTTGTCCGCGCTATGTCGGAGAAGACGATCTTGTTGGAATGCGTGATCAGGCCGCCGGTGGAAAATCCGTACTCTCCTCCCACGTAGCCGCCGAGATTGAAGATGGATGTTGCATTCCAGCCGAGCGCAGCCATCCATCCGATGGAACCCACCTTTGCGCCCAGGAAATCTCCCGGATCCGCGTAGTAGGCCTGGTACTTCATGCCGAACAGTTCCACGCCTCCGCAGATGGCGATGTTCATTCCTCCCTGGGTGGGTGAGAGAGGCATCACGTACCCGCCCGCAACCTGAATCCAGGTTCCCTCGAACTCCGCTCTTCGACCCATCGCCCGGTCGCCGGCCACCAGCAGGTTCCCTTTCGAGACCACGACCCCGACTCCCGGCATGCCCAAACCCTTGCTCTCCGTGATCCAGTGCATCCTCACTTTATACGCCCGTATCCCGTTTTCACGATACGGGTACTCGAAGGATCCCTCGGAGGAAAGGAGGTAGTAGGGGACATTCTCACCCCGGAGCGGTTCGTACCGCCATTCTTTGAAACCGGTGGTGCGGAGCCTGAGCTGAAAACTGTAACCGTGGGTCTCATACGCGGACCATCCGGAGCCGACGGCGATCTGGAACGGAGAGTCCAGCATGTACTGGATCCCGTAGTAGTCCGCATTGATACGCGTGAAGTAGGCCTGTATGGTATTCTCGTTCGGAGTCGGGATGACCACGCCTCCGGACCCCTGTCCGGTGTGATCAGGGGCATTCTCCGGTCCGAATGGGTCGTAGTACGGCCGATGCGAGGCGGAGGAGTCCGTTGCGGCGGTCGTGTCTCTGGCTGCGGTTGTGTCCCGGGATGTAGTGCTGTCGGGGTGCTGCGATTGGCTCTGCGGTGCGGTTGGGGTCGATGGGGTGGACTGGGGATTCTGCGCAGTGCAGGGTAGCCTGCCGGCACAGGTCACGATGAAAAGGATGGCTGCTACACCGAGTCGCCCAGTCATGTGCATCCCCTAAAAGAACAGAACCACGCTCCGCAATGGTACACACTTCGGGGATGAGAGGCAAGCCCTCTTCACATCGCCGTTCTCAACCCGAACTGGACGAACGGCATGGTCACGGAGCGGGGCTCTTTCAGCGTTCCCGAGACGTCGTACATGTACCTGACGCCGACAAGCAACACCGTGGACGGAGTCGGCTCGATGTAAATGCCCGGTGTAATGCCGAGGAACGTCGCCCGGGTCGTGACCTCGCCTGAACCGGACGAAGACTCCACGGGAAGGAAAAGTGCCCAGTCCACGGTCGTCCTCTCGACCGGCGTGTAGCTGAGCAACGGCTGCACAACGAGGTTCGCCTGAACGAAGATGTTGAACAACCAGGAGGGTTTTGCGGAATTAATCGTGAGGGAGCCGTAGTACCCCAACCCTGACCGGGAATCCCGGTCAAGATAGAACGAGGTGTCGACGGTGGTCGACTGGCTGCCCCAGAAACTCGAAGTAGTCGTGGTGATCGTAACCGAACGTGATTCGAAATCCAGATACTGGCCGAACAGTCCCGCATCAAAGCGGACCTTGACGTCGCTTGATTCGGACGAGCAGAACCCCACACCCACCTGCCACCCCCCTTGTGTTGACCCGTTGCCTGTAGCGAGAGTTCCTCCCAGGGAGAGGGCCGTGGTGGACCATGCAATATCAATGTTGAGCCCGCCGGAGAAATCGGGCTGATGCCATGTGAGGTTGCCGGAGGAGACCGTCGTCCGGAGCGGGCGCCCGTCGCGCGTGCGAACTGTATCCCATTGCGGCAGCCAGAAGCCGGAGGGCGTTCCCTCCACGGCTCCCTTGAACCTGTTCATCTGTTGTGACGTCGCATAGGCCGATATCGTCATGGCGTTCCGCGCATTATCGGTGACGACATGCACGGGGGGCGACATGACGGGTCCGTGCACACTCGCCTCCTGGACGTAGGTCTGGACATGCTGGGTCGTTGAACAGCCGTTCACTGTCAGGAGCCACGGGATCACGACCACGGCTTCCAGCACCGCGCTGCGTGTCATCGATCGCACTGTCATATGCCCTCCGTGTTTAGGGTAAGGTACAAAGAACGCACGTAAAGGTGTCACAAAAATGTCAAAACCCATTGATTCTCTGCGAATCATTGCATAGTTTCGACTATCGCAGACCAGCACACCCCCCACCCAGCCCCGGAGAGATCATGTTTTCCCGTCCCGTTCTTGCCATGTTCTTGTTTGCCCTTCTCGTTTGTGCAGTGAGTCTTCCAGCCGCCGGTGCTGACGGCGGAGTGTTCTTCGAACCTCAGAAGGTCGCACGTTACCGCGAGCTCTTTGCAAAGGATCCGCTCTTCGCCGGACTCAGAAGTCAGATCGATACCGTGGACAGGTCGCGGGAACGCAGTTTCATGAAGTCCGGCATCCGCTACAACGATCATCTCTATGATATTGCCAGAGTCGGCAACCTGGCGCAGCAGATGTCCCTCATCTATCTCTACACCGGCGACGCCGATGCTGCGGCCCTAGCGGAAGAATGCGTGGAGTCGTTGATGAAATTCCCCAGGTGGGACTACTTCCTCGAGGGCGGTACAGAAGTGATCGGGCTCCAGCGCGCGCCGAATTCTGCTATCGCAGTTGCCCTTACCGTCGAGGCGCTGGGAGACCGGATAGCTCCGGAAAAGCGGAAGACATGGCTCACGACCATGGCCAAGCGCGGTACGGAGCCGTCGTATCTCGCCACGTACGGGATGCGCCATCCCGACCGGGTAAAGGGATGGTCCATGGACAGCACGAGCACGTATTACGAACATCGCCCGCTGGAGCGGGGCCTGGATTTCTCCCGCTGGCCGATCATCCTGAACACGATCAACCTGAAAGCCATTCCGGCATCTGCGCTCGCGCTTTCGGCGCTGGTATACAGGAAGCACATGGGCGAATCCGAGGACACGCGCCGCTGGCTGGAGCAGGCAGTGTACAGCGTGGGGACATTCCGCGATATTTATGCGCGGGACGGTTCGTACAACGAGGGGATTTCCTATGCCCATTACACCACGCTCCATCTCATTCAAGCCATCGATGCCCTTCGAAGAGAAAGGGTCGCTGATCTCAGTGATATGTTGAACTGGACGGGATACCAGAATTACCTGTTGGAAATGACACAGGCCACGCGGGACGAACCGTCTTCCATTGTGAATTTCAGCGATGCCGGTGCTGCGGCACATGCTTCTGTGTCCTACTGGATCGCCCGCCACACACGAGACGGCGTCGCGCAGTGGTTCGGCAAGAATCTGGCCATGTCACAGGACATCTGGTCGATCCTCTACTATGATGCTTCGGTCTCAGGCACCCCTCCGCCGCAAAGCCCCCACCTGTGGCTTTCCGATCTGGATTGGATTGTTGGCCGCACCGGGTATCTTCCGGAAGATCTCGTGGTCGCATTGCG
This sequence comes from Bacteroidota bacterium, assembly GCA_020846365.1. GTDB lineage: Bacteria > Bacteroidota > Ignavibacteria > UBA10030 > UBA6906 > JAGDMK01. Next base: position 3,550 of record JADLEA010000111.1, on the reverse strand, counting down.
GAGCGGCGGCCCGTTCAACCACGAGCATGCCGACCGGAACGGTATCATCGTGAAGGCGTTCGGAGAAAAGCTTGTCGTCGACCCCCTGAGGCCACCTTATGGCTGGCGTGACCCGTCATGGAAGATGCGCCTCACGGGCGGACACAGCAGCGTGCTGATCGACGGCAAGGGGCACCAGTACGTCGACGGAACCGAAGGGACGAACTCATCCCAGGCCTCCGCATCGATCGTGCGGTGGGGGGAGCGCGAGGGGTACTTCTTCTGGACAAGTGACGCCACCCCGGCGTATAAGCTCGTTCAGCCCGACGTGCAATCCATCACCCGTACCCTCATCACCCTCCCTGATCTGCGGGCCGTCGTTGTCGTAGACAAAGTCAGCAAGATTTCCACGCCGTCCACGATTCAGGCAAGGTTCTATGCATTCAATACCGATGGGAAGGGGAAAGCTGAGGCGGGCGGTGAGATGTTCACCATGATTCGGCCGGGCGCGAAGCTGGACGGACGGGCCGCATCGAACGCGGGCATAGCGTACAGCGCCGCATTTCCCGACATTCCTCTCGAGCGGGCAAAGACGTATCCCTTTGTGGAGGTCTCTACAACCAACCCTGCCAGGGACATTTGCCTGGTCTCGGTCCTCCTCCCATCCCCTGCAGGCAAACCGGCAGGGAGCGCGACAGTCGTGAGGAACGGAGACAGGTATGCCGTGGACATCTCCGCCGGCGGGAAGTCCGCGCACGTGAGCGTGATGGATGCCGGGACGATACCCGAGTTCGAAGTGACGTTGAAATAGCCGGGAACGAGAATTCAGCCAAGACTTCTTGTGAGGCAATCATGCTCAATCTTCTCACTTCTCTCCTGGTACTTCCGATGACGCTGACGAACAGTCCATCGACTCCGGATTGGATGAATCCTGAGGTCACCGGAATCAACAATGAACCACCGCATGCAACGCTCATGCCGTTCAATGACCGCGCCTCCGCAATTCGTGGCGTGCGCGAGGGGTCGCCGAATTTCCTCCTGCTCAACGGCTCGTGGAAATTTTCCTGGGCGGCGAAGCCGGCAGACAGGGCGGTAGAGTTCTTCAAGCCGGGATTCAGCGTCGCTTCATGGAAGGAGATTCAGGTTCCCGGCAACTGGCAACTCCAGGGATATGACATTCCCATCTATCTCAACCTCCCCTATCCCTTCGCACCCGACCCCCCCAATATTCCGGAGGACAAGAACCCTGTTGGATCGTACAGGAGGACGTTTACTGTGCCTCCCGCCTGGTCAGGGCGTCAGGTCTTTCTCCATTTTGACGGCGTAGAATCGGCCTTCTATGTCTGGGTGAACGGAGAACGAGTGGGTTTGGGAAAGGACAGCAGGACGGCGGTGGAGTTCAATATCTCGCGATACCTGAAACCCGGAGAAAACACCCTCGCGGTGGAAGTGTACCGCTGGTCAGACGGGTCCTATCTCGAGTGCCAGGATTTCTGGCGCCTGTCCGGCATCTTCAGAGACGTGTACCTCTACTCGACTCCTTCGATCCATCTCCGCGATTTTGAATTCGAAACCGTTCTGACAGAGTCCTTTTCAGAGTCGCGCGTGACGGTATGGAACCGTGTGAAGAACTATGGCACCACCCCAGCCACCAAGCCGGTAGTGGAAGCGGAGCTACTGGACGCCGCCGGTCTGCCCATCGGGAAGGGAATCGTCGGACGTGCAGAGAGCGAGTACGTCAGAGCGGGGGCGGAGGCCATCCTTCCCATCGTGTTTACTGTTTCACGCCCCAAACTCTGGTCCGCCGAGGATCCGAACCTGTACATCCTTCTGCTTACGCTCCGGAGTCAGGATGGAACCATCCTCGAGCATCAGCAGTGTAGGATGGGATTCCGGGAAGTGGTGGTGTGCAACGGGCAACTGCTCGTCAACGGCAAACCGATTCTGATTAAAGGCGTGAACCGGCATGAACACGATCCCGACCGCGGCCACTACGTTTCTATGGAATCCATGATTCAGGATATCCGGTTGATGAAGCAACACAACATCAACACCGTGCGGACATCTCATTACCCCAACACGCCCGCGTGGTACGAGCTCTGCGATCGCTACGGGCTCTATGTCATCGACGAGGCAAACATAGAGTCGCATGGCATGGGATACGATCCCGACAGGACCCTCGCGAACAGGCCGGAGTGGCTGGACGCGCATCTGGATCGAGTCCGGCGAATGGTGGAACGGGACAAGAATCACCCCAGCGTGATCATCTGGTCCATGGGAAACGAAGCCGGTGACGGCACGAATTTCCAGGCCGCGAGCGAATGGATTCATCGCCGCGATCCCTCGAGGCCGGTACACTATGAACGCGCGGGCACACGCCCCCATACGGACATCGTCTGCCCGATGTACGCTTCCACCACACAGCTGCTGGACTATGTCAGGGTGAAGCGCGACAGGCCCCTCATCATGTGCGAGTACGCCCACGCCATGGGCAACTCCGTGGGGAACCTGCAGGACTACTGGGACGTGATCGAGAGCCACGACCAGCTTCAAGGTGGATGCATCTGGGACTGGGTGGATCAGGGATTCCGGAAAACCACCACCGACGGCCGCCAATTCTGGGCGTACGGAGGTGATTTCGGCGAAGACAAGACAGACGGAAACTTCTGCTGTAATGGCCTCGTCCTGCCCGACCGGGAGATCACACCCAAGCTGCTGGAAGTGAAGAAGGTATATCAAAATGTCGGATTCCGCGCGAAAGACCTCCGGAAAGGCGAGGTGGAAATCACCAACAAGTTCTTCTTCACCACGCTGCAAGGGTTCGGCATCTCATGGCAGATTCTTAAGGATGGAGAGAGGATACACGCCGGGACCGTTCCGGCCCCCGATGTGAAGCCGCGCCAGAGCGGCACGCTGCGACTGCCGCTCCCCACCGTCACGCAATCAGCGGGATCGGAGTACCATCTCGTGATACAAGTCGTGCAAAGCGGGAAGACTTTGTGGGCAGAACCAAACCACGTTATCGCAAGCGAGCAGCTGTCTCTCCCCTGGGCCACAAAGGCGACGCCCTTCAAGGCATGGCAATCGACGAAGCCCTCCGTCGACGTCACCCCTGCCACCATCGATGTCACCGGAAAGACCTTTTCGATGACCTTCGACAGGGCTACCGGTGTGATCAGCTCCTGGGTGGCCGGTGGCAAGACCGTTCTGCGGGAGGGACCAATGCCGCATTTCTGGCGCGCGCCAACAGACAATGACTTCGGAAACGGGATGCCGAACCGGTGCGCGCCCTGGCGAAGGACGATGCAGAATCGGACGACGATCGGGGTAACGGCGGATCCGGAGAGAAACGGTGTGGTGTTCGTGAGGGTCCGACAGTCGTTTCCCGATGTCCATGCGATCGTGAGCACCTCGTATGCCGTCCTTGGCAGCGGCGATGTGCTCGTGGAATCGCACTACATGGGACCGGACTCGGTCCTCCCTGAAATGCCGCGATTCGGCATGCGGCTCCGGTTGCCCGAAGAGTATTCCCGGTTGGAGTGGTTCGGGCGCGGTCCGCACGAGAACTATG
>JADLEA010000110.1 GCA_020846365.1 Bacteroidota bacterium | reverse complement strand
TCGCCGCGGACGGGTTCTACATGCTGGGCTTGGAGCAGCACCAGCAGGCGGCATTCGTGGGAGTGCGGAGCACATTCTACCGGATCGCGATGATCACCGGCCAGGGGGTGCTTGTGGTGGTGGCGGGTCAGCTGGAAACCAACCTCGAGGGAAACATCGCGATGGCATGGGCGATCACCTTCGGCATCCTCGCCGGCCTGTTCCTGCTCTTCTTCATCTATCATAAGTTTATCCTCCCGTACCCAGTATCGGACACACCGGCGGTGCGCGATACGAGCCGCAGTCCCATGGCAGAGTTCTTCAACATCTTTGTCCTCTTCTTCAAGAAGAAAAACATCGGCGCAGCCATCGCCTTCCTGCTCCTCTACCGTTTCGCGGAGGCGCAGCTCGTCAAGCTCGTCTCTCCGTTCCTGCTGGATGCCCGCACGGTGGGCGGCATCGGACTGACAACGAGCGAAGTGGGCATTGTGTACGGCACGGTGGGGATCATTGCCTTGACCCTGGGAGGATTGCTCGGCGGCTATGTCGTTTCCCGGCACGGGTTGAAGTTCTGGCTCTGGCCGATGGTCTTCATCATCCATACGCCGGATCTGGCATTCGTCTACCTCTCGCAGATGCAGCCGGAGAATTTCATCCTCATCAATCTGGCCGTTGCCGTGGAACAATTCGGATACGGATTCGGCTTTACCGCGTACATGCTGTACATGATTCTCATTGCGGATGGAGAGCACAAGACCGCCCACTACGCCATCTGCACCGGCTTCATGGCTCTCGGCATGATGATTCCCGGCATGTTCAGCGGTGCCGTTCAGGAATGGCTCGGATACCAGGGCTTCTTCATCTGGGTGATCCTCTCCACGATCCCCGGTTTTCTCGTGGCCACGCTGGTGAAAGTGCCGGCTGGCTTCGGAAAGAAAGCGGCCGCCTGATCGTCAGACGGGCATACATGGATTTTGTCAGTGTATTGGCGTCTATTCAGTCCACAGTCTTCGCGAGCACAGCATATGAAACCTCTCACGGCATTCCTTCCCTACACCGGCGCTGACTTCACGCGCGAGACGGTCGGGCAACTAAAGGCATCGGGATGCGTCGAACGCATCGTCCTCCTTTCAACCAGCGCTGATGTCCCGACTCTTGACGGGTGCACTGTGGCCGTCATTGACGCCGTGCAAAGCAGCAAGAGCATGGCTCTCCTGGCCAAACAGCTCAAATCACCGTACGCACTGCTCCTCCTGCACGACACCCTGATCGACTTCGGCCAGTTCGCACTCGAACGCATGGTGAGTGTTGCCGAACAGACCGGGGCTGGAATCGTCTATGCAGACTACTATGATATGAAAGAAGGGAAACGGACGCCGCATCCGGTCATCGAGTACCAGTCCGGCAGCTTGCGGGATGATTTCAATTTCGGGTCTCTCGTCCTGCTGGACGGGGGCGCTTTGAATCGCGCGGTGCGGGATCTGGGGAGCAAGCGGTTCTCGTTTGCCGGCTGGTATGCGCTTCGCCTGGCTCTCTCCCGCATCGCTCCGGTACTCCGGATCGGGGAGTACCTGTACAGCAAGGTAGAGAGCGACATCCGCAAGTCCGGTGAGAAGCTCTTTGATTATGTGGATCCGAAAAACCGGCAGGTCCAGATAGAGATGGAAGAAGCGGTGACGTTCCACCTCAAGCGGATCAAAGCGTATCTCGCGCCGGGATTCAAGGACGCTGACCTGGAGGCCGGCACGTTCCCGGTCGAGGCCTCGGTCATTATCCCCGTGCGTAATCGTGTGCGTACCGTGGGGGATGCGGTGGAATCCGTGCTCAAACAGAAGACGGGATTCTCCTTCAATGTGCTGGTGGTGGACAACCACTCGACCGATGGGACCACGGACCTTCTGCGTTCGCTGGCTGCGCGCGATAGCAGGGTGCTCCATGTTGTCCCGGAGCGTGAGGATCTGGGTATCGGCGGATGCTGGAACATGGGAGCGCATCATGCGCAATGCGGACGCTTCGCCGTGCAGCTTGACAGCGACGACCTCTACAGAGATGAAACAACGCTGCAGCGGGTTGTGGACTTGTTCCGCGCCGAAAAGTGCGCGATGGTGGTGGGGAGTTACCAGATGACGAACTTCCAACTCGAACCCATACCACCCGGCATCATCGAGCATAGAGAATGGACGCCGGAAAACGGGCGGAACAATGCCCTCCGTATTAACGGACTCGGCGCACCGCGAGCATTTGTCACGTCGGTCCTCCGCCGGATCAAGATTCCGAATGTCAGCTACGGTGAAGACTATGCGCTGGGTCTGGCGATCTCCCGGGAGTATCAGATCGGCCGAATTTACGAGCCGATCTACCTCTGCCGCCGCTGGGAAGGGAACTCCGACGCGGATCTGGACACCGCCAAGCTGAACGGGTTCAATTTCTACAAAGACAAGGTCAGGACGTTGGAGGTGCTCGCCCGTATCCGGCTGAACGCCGGGCGCAGGGTTGCCGGAGGAACCGGGGCAGGGCGAGAGCGCAAAGCACCGGTACGGAGATCGAAGGGCAAGTCGGGAAAAGCGTTGAAGAAGTCCGCCGGGAGACCAGGAACCTATGGCCGGAAAAGAGGAGTGAAGCCCGGGCGGAGCAAAGGCAGAGGTCAGTGAAGCCCGACGCTACAGCCCTGCGCCGCGTGACCGTTACGCCAAAGGAATTGGCTCCGTTTGGCGGGGTGGCCGATTCATGGGCGGACCTTGCGCACGCGCTCTTTGTCCAGCAGAAGCACACATGGGAGATGCTTCGCGCCGGTTATGCCAGTCTGGAGAGTGTGCAGACACGGCATTTCCAGGTCGACGGATGTGAGGTCCTCATCCAGTTCAATCCGGGCCGGCTCACGTCCTCAGCCGCAAACGTGGATGAACAATCTATCCGTGAGCGGCGGTGCTTCCTCTGTGTACATAACCTTCCGGAAGGTCAACGAGGGTTGGTGTATGGGGAGCGTTACATCCTCCTGTGCAATCCATTCCCGATACTTCCGCAGCACTTTACCATTCCACGCATAGACCATGTTCCCCAACGCCTGGACAACGAGATCGGCGTGTTTCTGAATCTAACCCGTGATCTTGCCCCCCGGTTCAGCACGTTCTACAACGGCGCGCGTTGCGGGGCGTCCGCGCCGGATCATCTTCATTTCCAGGCCGGGACACGGATGCACATGCCGCTCGAGTCGGAGTACACAAGATTGCGGGAGGAGAGAGGGACGGTCATGGTCAGCACAGACACGCACCGTGCCGTCGCAATCGAAGGAGGTGGCCGCCGATTCCTGGCCCTCGAAGGAAGAGATCCGGACGCCCTTCGACAATCTCTGCAGCGCTACCTGTTTGCGCTGCAGGAACTCAAGGGAGAGACAGATGAGCCGATGGTGAACCTCATCGCCTGGTACGACACGCTCACCTGGTACGTCCTCGTCTTTCCCCGGGTGCAGCACCGGCCGTCATTCTTTTTTGCCGAGGGAGACGCACGCCTGCTGATCAGTCCGGCCGCCGTGGATCTGGGCGGCGTCTCGGTTACGCC
>JADLEA010000109.1 GCA_020846365.1 Bacteroidota bacterium | reverse complement strand
TCCGATGGAGCTCTCGACCTATTTCCGCATCAACGCGGCGGAGACCGGGCAGTTCGAACGCACGCTGATTGTGGCCGAGGAAGGCGCATATGTGAGCTACCTTGAAGGCTGCACGGCGCCGATTCGGGATACAAACCAGCTTCATGCCGCCGTGGTCGAGCTGGTCGCCTTGGATAATGCGCAGATCAAATACTCCACGGTGCAGAATTGGTATCCGGGAGACAAGGACGGGAAGGGCGGCATTTACAATTTTGTTACCAAGCGGGGCAAGTGCCAGGGACGGGGATCTAAGATCTCCTGGACACAGGTCGAAACCGGCTCGGCGATCACGTGGAAATATCCAGGCGTGCTGCTGATCGGGGACAACTCCGTCGGCGAGTTCTATTCGGTGGCGGTCACGAACAACCACCAGCAGGCCGACACAGGGACCAAGATGATCCACATCGGGAAGAACACGCGGAGCACGATCGTTTCAAAAGGCATTTCCGCGGGGTTCGGTCAGAACTCCTACCGCGGGCTGGTATCGGTGAAGAAGCACGCGGACAATGCCAGGAATTTCTCGCAGTGCGACTCGTTGCTGCTGGGCGACAAGTGCGGCGCGCACACGTTTCCGTATATCGATGTGCGCAACACATCCTCCCGCGTGGAACATGAGGCCTCGACATCCAAAATCGGCGAGGACCAGATTTTCTACTGCAAACAGAGGGGGTTGTCGACGGAAGACGCCGTCAACCTCATCGTCAACGGTTTCTGCAAAGAGGTCTTCCGGGAGCTTCCCATGGAATTCGCTGTGGAGGCGCAGAAGCTTCTGGGGGTGAGTCTGGAAGGAAGCGTCGGGTAGAAATCACAATCAAGATCCAGAAAAACAGAATTCAACGGACATCAGTGAACATGCTCAGCATCAAAAACCTTCATGCCGGAGTCAACGGCAACGAAATCCTCAACGGCATTTCTCTTGACGTGAAAGCGGGGGAAGTGCACGCTATCATGGGGCCCAACGGATCAGGGAAGAGCACGCTCGCCGGCGTACTTGCCGGAAGGGAGTCCTACGAGGTCACGGACGGAGAAGTGCGCTACTTCGGCAAGGACCTGCTGGATATGGATCCCGAGGAGAGGGCGCGCGAAGGGCTCTTTCTCGCGTTCCAGTATCCCGTCGAGATCCCCGGAGTTACAAACACGTACTTTCTCAAGGCCGCCCTCAATGCCATACGCAAACATCGCGGTATGGAAGAGCTGGATGCCGTGGAATTCCTGTCGATGGTCAAGCAGAAGATGAAGCTGGTGGACCTCGACCCAACCCTCTTGAACCGCCCGGTGAACGAAGGCTTTTCCGGAGGCGAAAAGAAACGGAATGAGATCTTCCATATGGCCGTATTGGAACCGAAGCTGGCCATCCTGGACGAGACCGACTCCGGACTGGATATCGATGCGCTCCGTATCGTCGCAGACGGCGTCAACAAGCTTCGTTCGAAAGATAATGCCGTCGTGGTCGTGACGCATTATCAACGCCTGCTCAACTACATCGTTCCGGACTATGTGCACGTGCTGATGGACGGCCGCATCGTGAAGTCCGGGGGGAAAGAACTGGCGCTCATGCTGGAGGAAAAGGGGTACGATTGGCTCAAGACGGAAGCCGAGGCCGAAAGGATCTGAATGCAAAACAGTCAAACACCAGTTACCTGGTACGAACAGCAGTTTGCGGAGATGGAACATCAACTCAACGGCGAATCACAATCTGCCGTCCATGCTCTGCGCCGGAAGGCCCTGAAACACTTCGTCGAAAAGGGATTCCCGACGACGCGCGACGAAGAATGGCGGTTTACAAACGTTGCGCCCCTCGGGCGGCTGGCCTGCGTCCTGCCTGATGCCGCGGCGGGGGTGACGGCACGAGAGATCGTTCCCTATCTCCTGCACGGGGCCACGCATCGCCTGGTTTTTGTGAATGGACGCTGGTCGGAAGCACTCTCTTCTGTGGGCGCACTTCCCGCCGGTGTGCGCGTTGAGAGCATTGCCGCGGCCCTTCGCCGGGATGAAAAAGAAGTCCTCCGGACCCTGGGCTCCATCGCCCCCGTGCAGGACCACCCGTTCACCGCGCTGCAGACCGCATTCCTGTCCGATGGAGCGTATATCGACATTCCCGACGGAACGGACCTCCCGGTTCCCGTGGAGCTCCTCTTTGTGGTTTCGCCGGGACCGGATCCTGTCGCGGTGCATCCCAGGAACCTGATACGCATCGGGAAGGGCGCACGGCTCTCGGTCGTGGAAACGTATGCCGGGTTGGGTGCATCGGCGTATTTTACCAACATGGTCACCGAAATCCTTGTGGGACAGGGCGCGGTACTCGAGCACGACAAGCTTCAGGTGGAGAACGTTCACGCGTACCACATCGGGAGCACGTACCTCCGGCAGGAAGGAGAGAGTGTCGTGACATCGAATTCCATTGCGCTGGGGGGTGGCCTGGTGCGGAATGCGGTGACCACGACCTTTGCCGCACCTCATGCCGAGTGCACCTTGAACGGGCTTTCGCTTGCGACGGGCACGCAACACATCGACAACCACACCGCAATCGACCACGCGCAGCCGCATTGCGCGAGCCACGAGGTGTACAAAGCG
>JADLEA010000108.1 GCA_020846365.1 Bacteroidota bacterium | reverse complement strand
TGGAAGCGATGAAAATGAAGACCAACATCTCGTCGCCGCAAACGGGGAAGATCAAGGCCATCAAGGTGAAGGTGGGCGACAAGATCGAATCCGGACAAATGCTGCTCACGTTCGAATGACGGGAGCAACCTCACATGATTGAGAATCTGGAGAAGTTTGTTCTGGGGATGGGCTTCTGGTCCATGACCTGGGGGCAGGCTGCCATGCTGGGCGTGGCATCGCTCTTGATCTACCTTGCCATCAAGCGCGGCTTCGAGCCCCTGTTGCTCCTCCCCATCGGCTTGGGGGCCTTCCTGGCCAATCTGCCGGGGAACGGTCTGCTCACGCCCCCTCACGGCAACGAGATCGGGGGTTTGTATTATTACCTCTCCAAGGGAATAGAACTTGAGATCTTCCCCCCTTTGATTTTTCTGGGCATCGGGGCGATGACCGATTTCGGTCCGCTCCTCTCGAACCCCAGGACGTTTCTTCTTGGCGCGGCCGCGCAATTCGGAGTGTTCACCGCCCTCTTTACGGCGGTGATGCTCGGGTTCAATCTGAAGGAAGCCGCGGCCATCGGGATTATCGGAGGTGCGGACGGGCCGACGGCCATCTACCTTGCGCTCAAGCTTGCTCCTCATCTGCTGGGGCCCATCGCGGTCGCCGCATATTCATATATGGCGCTGGTGCCTCTCATCCAGCCGCCGATTATGCGCGCGCTCACCACTGAGAAGGAGCGGATGGTGGTGATGGAGACCCCAAACCCGGTGTCACACAAGATTAAGATCATTTTCCCGCTCGCGGTTACCGTGATCGGCGTCTTCATCGTGCCCCCCGCGGCCCCGCTGCTCGCGATGCTTATGGGCGGCAATCTTCTCAGGGAAAGCGGGGTGGTGGAACGCCTCTCCAATATGGCGCAGAACGAGCTCATTAATATCGTCACCTTCTTCCTCGGGACCTGCGTGGGGATGACCATGGCAGCAGACGTGTTTCTCCGTCTGGAAACCTTGAAGATCATCGGGCTGGGGGTCATCGCCTTCGGCTTCTCGACGGTCGGCGGAGTGCTGTTCGGAAAGGTCATGTATCGCGTCAGCGGAGGGAAGATCAATCCGCTGATCGGCTCGGCCGGCGTGTCGGCCGTTCCCATGGCCGCACGCGTCTCGCACAACGTCGGGCAGGAGTACAATCCCCAGAATTATCTGTTGATGCATGCCATGGGTCCGAATGTCGCCGGAGTGATCGGCACGGCGATGGCCGCCGGCGTTCTGCTGGCGATCCTCGGTTGATGGGTCGGGAGGCCCGTCGTCTGAGGGATTACCGCCGGCATGCCGCCCGACGCGCACGGAAAGGCGGCATGTGTCACGCGCCGCTCCCCCGACGGGTGTAGTGATGAGTGCGATGATCTACGTGGCTGGGACGAGCCGTTCGTCCACAAAAGAGCAACAGGAGCACGCGTGAATATTCTCTGGGCAATTCTCCTCGGCATCATCCAGGGCTTGACTGAATTTCTGCCGATCAGCAGCACGGCGCATCTGACGATTGCGGGCAAGCTGCTGGGGCTAGTTGACCTGGACCATCCCGAGGCATGGACTGCCTTCATTGCGGTGATGCAGCTTGGCACGATGGCGGCGGTGTTAGTCTACTTCTGGAAAGACCTACTCGGTGTGGTCCTGGGCGTGATTCGGGACCTGTTCACCCATGCCGGGGAGCGCCGCGACAAAGGATGGTCGCAGGAGAGCCGGCTGGCACTGGCAATCATTCTCGGCACAATTCCGGTCGGACTCGTCGGGTTTCTCTTCCGTCACCAGATTGAAGGAGTGTTCACGAAGAGTACGCTCGTGATCACCGGGAGTCTCGTGGGGCTCGCCGCGCTCCTCTGGCTGGCGGACAAAGTTGCGCGGCATGAACGGACGATCCGGCAAGTCCGTTGGTGGGACGCCCTGCTCGTGGGATGTGCGCAGGCATTGGCCCTGATTCCCGGCTCCTCACGCTCCGGCACCACGATCACTGCCGCACTCTTTCTGGGATTCACCCGGGAAGCTGCCGCCCGCTTTTCGTTCCTCCTCAGTGTTCCCGCCGTGCTCGCGAGCGGCTTCTTCGAGATCTACAAGATCGCAGATATGCATCAGGCAGGAACAGACGTGTTTCAACTCGGGGTCGCCAACCTTGCGGTCGCGACCGTCGTATCCGGCATTTCGGGATACATGGCGATCGCCTGGTTGCTCAAATACCTGATGAAGCACACCACGCTGGTATTCGTCTGGTATCGCATTCTGCTTGGTGTCGTCTTGTCGATACTCCTCCTCACCGGAATGATCCTTCCCTAGACGCACAGAGACCGACAGTCCTTCTCAGGCACTTCGTCCAGGACTCGCGGCCCCGAATTCCCGGAAGGCCCAGGCCCGAAACCGGGAAAAGCGGTCAACTTCAGGGTATCAGACCGGGTTGGTATTGGACGAAGAGAGATGGGTGACGCCTGTCACCCCGCTTCTAATCGGTGACAGAGGGCACAACACTGCCGGCTGGCCGTATGTACATTGGATCACCGTGCTCTACCATCCACTGTACCGTAATTACGACCACAAGGACGCTCCGCTCATGACGCCCCGTGAATCATACGTCCGAGCCAAAATTGACCATTATTGTGAGAGGATTGAGGAATGCTGCCTCGCGGCTCGTTACCCCGCGGCCAGGCGGCTGCTGGATGTTGTCTACGCGCTTGACCCTGCCGATCTGGGCTATCTCGAGTTGCGGAACCGGGTTGACGAGCAGTTCTCTGCATTGTTGCGGCATCCTGTCGCCGGCGTGAGTGGCCACGTGACTGCGGCCATCAGCAGCGCCGCCGATGGTGGAAGGGCAGCGGGGGGAAACGGCAATGGAAAGAGCGGCATCGCGGGGAGTAGCCACGGAAATGGCAACGGGAATGTGCAGGGCACCAGCGAGGGGATACGGCAGGACAATGGGAACAGGAACGGGCATGGCGACAACGGGAGGGACAGCCAGGGCAATGGTAAGGGGGACCTGCAGAGCCGCGCCGAAGGGGAGAAACCGGGGAGTGGCAACGGGAACGGGCACGGCGGCAATGGCGGGAACGGCTACGGCAGCAGCAACGGCCACGTAGCCCACTTGACGCACCCGGAACGGCTCGCGGTGGTTGTCGATCAGGACGAACGTTTGCTGGCGCATCTCGCCCTGGAGTTACCCAGGCACGGGTATCGACTGGCGGGGGCTGCCAGTTTTGAAGAGGCCACAGAGATCCTTTCGCTTGTGAGTCCCGACATCGTCGTCTCAGAGGTCAATTTCGATGCCGGCTCCAGGGGCTTCGACCTGTTCCTCTGGCTCAGGACGCACAATGTGCTTTCCCAGACTCCTTTCATATTCCAGGCCACCCGCATCGATTCGGACGTCTTGCTGGCGGGCAAGCGGTTCGGGGTGGATGATTTCCTGCTCAAACCCGTTGACGGCGCCATACTTGCGGCCTCGGCAACGCACGCAATCCACCAGCGGAGGCCTCTGCCGGTCTCTGCCTGACTTTCTTGCATTTCCACTCGAAACTCAGTACCATACCCGAGCCGCCTAATCCCCCCCGGGTATGACTGAACTCATCGTTAATGAAATCTTCCATAGCATCCAGGGGGAATCCAGCCATGTGGGACGTCCCTGCGTGTTCGTCCGTCTCACGTACTGCAATCTTCGGTGCGTCTGGTGTGACACGTCATATGCGTTTTCTGAAGGGCGGGCAATGGCCATCGGGGCGATCCTTCGGGAGGTGGAACGTTTTCAATGCCGTCTCGTTGAGGTGACGGGAGGTGAACCGCTGCTTCAACCGGGTATTCATGAATTGCTGACCGTCCTTTGCGAAGCCGGCTACGAGACGCTGCTGGAGACAGGCGGGAGTCTGGATATCAGCACGGTGGATCCCCAGGTGAGCCGCATCATGGATATCAAGTGTCCGGGGAGCGGCATGGCTGGCAGGAACCTCTGGT
>JADLEA010000107.1 GCA_020846365.1 Bacteroidota bacterium | reverse complement strand
TCTGTGTAGTCGTTCGCTTCTCCGCTCCTTTCGGCCCAGTCCATGAGCGCGCCGTGAAGACTGTCGAGGACTTTCTGGGCCTGTTCATCCAGCAACTGCTGCGGCATTTCCAGCCACGCGAAGCGCAGGTCCCGGACTGTCGGGATAAGTCGCAAACCGATCGCTTTCCCCGGAGAGAGGAATGCTCCTCCTTCATACCCGTAGTTGTGCTCTTCCTCGAGCACTCTTCTGATGGCGTCGTGCGTGAGATAGCTTGTGGATATAATGTGCGGGATCTCCGTTCCGCATTCGGTCATCGTCCGCCGGCTCTTTGCCAGGTGCGTCTCAATAAATGTCCGGTGTTCCCCGCCGATCCGGCAGAAGGGATTCAGGGCCTTGACGGTTCCCGCACCCTTCGTCCAACGGGTGCCGGCGCCGGCTGCGAGTGTCAGAACAGCCACCTCACCTGCGGCAAGCGCTCCCGAACCGATGGCGATGTGTTCGGCCCGGGATTGCGCCCCGCTTTCCTGGACGTCTCCCTCTTCTGCATCCAGAATTGTAGTATTCACGGGCAGGCGGTTTTGCGCGAGCCCGATGCGGCCCGCGCGAAGATCGGTTTTGATGCGTTCATGGTGCACCCGGTCAAAACCATACTGGTCGAGCAACTCCTGCAACGATCCGTGCTGGGCATCTCTCACGTCTCCGTCCGGAAGGATCCGGTCGATGATGTTTTGCAGCACGCCCCTCAAGGCGGGGTGTGTACGAGCAGCGGCCGAGAAGTGTTCCAATTCGGTGCGGTCGCCGGCCGACAGGGCCCGTGGTTCTTTTCTGAGCAGAGGGGGCACCATCAGGGAGTAGTATTGTGTGGGATGCAGCGCCCGTTCCCCCTCCAGCAAATCTCCGAGTGATCCATGCTCGTTCACCCTGAATTCGTACACCACGGGGTCCATCGCGAAAGGGATGCCACGTTCGTAGCGCCGCTTCTTTTCATGCATGATCTTGAGCAGGCGTTCCTGCGCTTCCCGCTTTCGCGATGGGAGGAACAGGAATCCCATACCGCCGCCGGACATGCCGCCGAGCATCCAGAATCCCCAGAAATCGGCGTCGAACTCCTCCTTCACCTGGGCAATGATGGATTCGGTATAGAGGTTCGTGGCCCAGGGGATGATTGCCTGGATGGGCTCGAAGAAGTTGGCGTGCGTGGATTTTCCGATTGCCTGGATGTCCCCGCGTTTCAGTTCCTCCACGATGCGATCGAAGAGGGAGATCGCCTGTTGTCTCGCCTTCCACTCTTTTTCCGAACGAACGAGGTACCGCTCGGTCACCATTTCCAGAATCGGGCCAACGTCCTGGGCCATCCCTCCATGGACCAGGATCAGGCTCTCCTGCAGCTGCTGTCTGGTGTGGGGGGAGACTTCCTCGTGCGTAAGAATCGTATGGCGAGGGAGGAGACAGCCACGGCTGATGCCGTACTCGATATCTCCCTCCGCGCTGCGCACTCCCTGGATGAGCTTCATCCCCGGCCAGACGCCTCCGGAATCCTGCCATCCTCCGCCCGAGCCGCTAAGCCATTCGCCGAGGATCGCGCGTGCCGCAACCGTCCGGCGTTCGTTTTCATTGAGAGAACCTGTGAGGCAGGATATCTGCCCGGTGGCCCTCATGCAGAGAGTGATGATGGATGCAAAGAGCGTTGTGGATACGGCCAGACGTGAGCCCTTCGGAATGCTGTTCACCTGGCTCACAATCTCGATTCCGCGCCCGGGTCCGACAAGGATCGACAACAGGTCGGAAAGGGGTTGATTTGCGCCTTCCATCCCCGGGGGGACGATTCCCGAGGCGATCAGCGCGCCTTTGAGCAGTCCAAGGTAGTCGGCCGCGTAGTCAAACAGCTCCCGGAAAGTCGTCACCTCCGTGATCGCGCCGAGATCGGTGCTGACGAGGCGGATGACCGGGGCCTCGATGACCCTGAAGTAGGTTTCAACAGGGGGGCGGGGGGCGGCATCTCCGTCGCGATCCCGGACTGCGAGGTCGATGGAGACGTTCAGAACGCGCGCTCCCTCGGGAAAGTCCATGCCCAGGAAGAAGATGTCGCTCCAACCGCTGTGCGACAAATCCATGCGGACCGGCGTACACTCATGGAGGACCGGGAAGAGTCCGTCCGTCTTCCGGAGGAGGGCCGGAACGATTCTCAAAGGATGGTCTGACGGATGGCCGGCCCGGAACATCCATTGATTGCCCAGCACCGAGCGGACACTGGACCGGACCTGGTTGGCGAGGGTCTGAAAGCCAAGGCCGCGGTATGCTGCGGCAAGCGCGCTCGATGTACCGTCCTGCGGCCCGTTGTCCGTTTGCACCGCCAGGAAGCACTGTATTGCCTCTTCAAACCTCCGGTGGAGCAGATCGTCGTACCCGCTGAACGGTATGAGTCCGCGCGACCGCACTCCCGCTCTGCCGGGGAGGTGAAAGCGGTGAATGGTATAGAGAAAGAAGAGTGCCCGCACCTGTTCGTACAGGTTCCCGCTGGTATGCCGGAAGGCCTCGAGCTCCCAACACTCCTCGAGCAATTGATCGACGGAGGCCTTTCTGCAGAAAGCGTCAAGCGTCTGATCGCGGACGCTTTGCACATCCGCGGTGATGATATCGGTCAGCGTGCTCATCGCTCTTTCCCCGACAGCGCATTGTGTTCACGGAGGACCAGCAGTTCCAGCATCATCGAGAGGACTTCATCCCTGTCCTTGCCGCTCAAGGCAAGGGCAAGCTGCGCGTTGAGCAATCCGTACTTCGCGCCGAGGTTGTAGCGGTAATCATCCATTTCCAGCGCAAGGTACCGCTGGCGGCCGCTCAGCTTGTGCAGCGCTGGCGAGATTGCGGCGACGCGGCCATCCCGGCTTCCCGCAAGTTCCTGGTTCAGGATCTCCATGAAGGCAGGTGTCAGGACGTGTATCCCGAAGAAGCAGTAGTAGTATCCCGCACGCAGACCCGGCACAAGGAGCCGTTGTTCGGCCTCGGTAGGGGTGGGTTTCTCGATCACCGTTTCGATGACGGTCAGATCGTTCCGGCCATGCACCCGTTTGCCGCTGACCGCGCCGAAGTTCGGGAGGAGTCCTTCGCGGGTGGCTTGCACTGCCGATACCGCGCAGGACTCAGCCTCGGCGACTTCCACAACCCGTTGCGCACATCCCTTCTCCCCTCTGCTTAAATAAAGGTGATCGCTGATCAGGTGCAGGAACGGTTCGTCTCCGACGAAATCCTTCGCGGACCAGACGGCATGCCCATATCCCCGCGGTTCGTGCTGGTACGCAAAGGAGATGCGTCCGGGGTGTTCGCCTGCGACAGAGCGGAATTGGGCCTCATCCTCGGGATTGATGACGATGCACGTGTCGTTGATACCTGCCCGGACGACTTCGTCGATCGTGACGCTGAGCACGGATTTCTGCTGACCGTCGCGGTCGATGATGGCTTGCAGGGGAATATGCCGTTGGCCCCT
>JADLEA010000106.1 GCA_020846365.1 Bacteroidota bacterium | reverse complement strand
GTAAGGATTGCCGGCGATCAGTGGAACATATTCGATCATTTCAATTCCGGATTGCCGAACAGCGGTATTTCATCAATCGCCCTGGAAGACACACTGGTCTGGATCGCAACGGGAGCGGGGCTGGTTTCATTCGATGGAACTCAGTGGACAGTTCTTGACACCGACAATTCCGACTTGCCCGGAAATGGGCTCCTCGCTGTCGCTCTCGATTCCAGAGGGAACAAATGGGCCGGTACATTGGCAGAGGGCGTGGCGGTCTACCGAAAGGGCGGCGTGGTGACTTCCACAGAAGACGACGCGCCGGGTACTCCGGGGGAGATCACGTTGCTGCAGAACTATCCTAACCCATTCAATCCGACGACAACGATATCGTTCAGTTTGACGCATCAGACGTTTGTATCGCTCCGGGTCTTCGACGTACTCGGTAGGCCCGTAGCCACGGTGGTTTCGGAAATCATGCCGGCCGGCACACACGCAAGGCGATGGAACGCGGAGGCACTGGCTGCCGGGATATACATTTGCCGGCTCCAGACCGGCGCATTCTCACAAAGCCACATGATGCTCATAATCAAGTGACGACACTTACGACATGACTGCAATTCGGGCTCATCGAAGGTACGGGATAGCCTGACCGAAAGGAACGCATGAAACTGATTCACGTATTCGCTGGCATTCTCTGGCTTGCCCTACCTGTGCTGGCGGGATCCGGTATGCAGGAATCGACAGCGAAGGAGGGACCCGGCGAGTATATATACAGAAAGGCCGGCGACAAGGACTTGAAGGCTTTCGTGTTTCACCCGGTGAAGGCAGGGACGAAGGAACGGAGGGCGGCGATTGTATTCATCCACGGCGGGGGGTGGAGCCAGGGAAGCCCGGAGTGGGCCTTCGGTCGGGCGCGATATTATGCGCGACGAGGGCTGGTGGCAATTGCCGTACAGTACCGTCTCTCTGACCAGAAATCTGTCACGCCGCTGGAAGCGATGGAGGACACGCGTGCGGTTATTCAATGGATACGTTCGAGCGCGAACTGGCTCGGCGTGGATCCAGAACGCATCGTTGCGTACGGATGGTCAGCAGGTGGTCATCTGGCCGCATCCGCTGCAGTGTTTCCCGATACTACCACCAAGGGGATACATTCTGTGCCTGATGCGTTGGTGCTCGTCTCCCCCGCGCTTCAACTTGAAAAAGACAGTTGGGCAAAACGGCTCGTCGGCAATCGGGCCGACATTGCATCACTTTCGCCGGTGTCTCACATTCGCAAAGGCCTTCCCCCAACGTTGATACTCCAGGGGAATGAAGATACCGTGACCCCTCTGGAGGGGGCTCGATTGTTTCACGATCGGATGAAAGCGGCAGGCAACAGGTGCGACCTGCAGATCTTTCCGGATGTGGGGCATATGTTCACGCCCAAAGGCACGCCTGACAACGGGTCGCCCCGGCCCGATCCCAAAGTGCAGGCGCTCGCAGTTGAAAAAATCGATGCATTCTTGCATGACCACGGGTTCTTGAAGTGACCCAGTTCTCGTACTCTTCTGGAGGAACTTCCATGCGACAGCTCAGGATTGGAATTTTTGGACTTGGAGTGCTTGCATTTGTGGCCTCGATCTTCTTCATCGGTTCGGGATGGGGTGACACGCTCTGGCGGACCGGCGTGGCATGCATGCTTCTGGATCTTGCCATGGCGAATCACTGGCCGTCGTCCCATGCCGGCCAGGGGGCTTGATGTTCGCACTTCGTTGACGCAATCCGTATATTTTGAACGCTCATGAAGAGGAAGCACACGGGGCTCACGGATCTCTCGTTTCGCTATCCGGAATCGGAGCCCTGTTCCTACCGGGAAATACTCAGGGAAAGACGGTCATGAAACAGTGGTATGAGCAGCTTTTTGAAAACTACGCCATGATGTATGATAAGGAAAGCTTCACGCAGGGCACGATCGGAGAGTGCGATTTTATCGAAGAGGAAATCTCGCACAACACAGCAGCGAAGATTCTGGACATAGGATGTGGAACAGGAAGGCATGCGATCGAGCTGACGCAGAGGGGGTATGATGTCACCGGCGTGGACCTTTCCGCTTCACAATTGAAGAGGGCAAAAGAAAAGGCAGAGGCCCTGAATCTGAAGACGAAATTTCTGCGCCACGACGCACGGCAACTCCCTTTTGCCGGCGAGTTTGACCTGGCCATGATGCTCTGTGAAGGGGGTTTTCCCCTGATGGAAACCGACGAGATGAACTTCGACATTCTCGAGAGCGCCGCCAGAGCCCTCAAAGACGACGGGAAATTCATCTTCACGACGCTGAACGGACTCTTTCCGCTCCATCACTCCGTGGAGGAGTTCTGCAATGCGACGACTGATGAAGGCAATGCCACCTACAAGGACAATACATTCGACTTGATGACGTTCCGGGATCACAACGTCACGACGGTCGAGGACGACTCCGGGAACAAAAAGGAACTCGTATGCAACGAGCGGTACTACGTACCGAGCGAGATTACTTGGCTCCTGAAATCGCTCGGATTCAGGAAGAGTGAGATCTTCGGGGCGAAGCTGGGTGCGTTTTCCAGAAAAGACCGCCTCACAACCGACGATTTTGAGATGCTGGTGATCGCCGAGAAATAGACAAGAGGAACCAGATCATGACAGACGCACTTTCGCTCCGACCGCTGGGTGCCACGGGTATCAAGGTTACTCCTCTCGGGCTGTCTGCCTCGTATTTCCCGGGGCAGAAGACGGTTCATGTTGCCGCGGAGGAAGGGATCAACCTCTTCTTTGCCTTTGGCATTGATATGCAAATGATCCGCGCCTTGCGAACCATCATGGCGTCCCGAAGAGATGCGTACACGCTTGTTACGGGAGCGTACAACTACATTCTGCGGGCGCAAGATGTGCGCAAGGCGTTCGAAAAGCGTCTCCGGCAATTCAAGACCGACTACATCGATGTATTTCTCTTCATGGGAGTGATGAAGCCGGCTGAATTCACGCCCAGGGTGCAGGAGGAAATGCTGAAGCTGAGGGAAGAAGGGAAGGTACGCGCAATCGGGCTTTCCTGCCACAATCGCGTCTTTCTGGGCAGACTTGCCGCCGACGGCGCCGTGGATGCCATGATGATGCGTTACAACGCGGCCCATCGCGGAGCGGAGCGTGATATCTTCCCGCACCTCACGGCGCACAATCCGGGGGTCATCAGCTACACCGCGACCCGATGGAGGGCTCTCCTGCGCCGCCCCCGCTCATGGCCGAAGGACAAGCGTCTCCCCACGGCCGGGGAATGTTACAGATTTGTTCTCTCCGACCCCCATGTGCACACCGTTCTTACAGCCCCCCGGAACACTAAGGAGCTGCGGGAGAACATCGCGGCCGTGCGACAGGGGCCGTTGGATGCAGAAGACATGAAGTTCATGCGCGAATTCGGGGACGTCGTGTACCATCAGGGGAAGTGGTTTATGTGATTCCACCGGCGACTGCGCTGACGATGCAACAAGCGGTATTCATGTGCATTCACCTGAAAACGGCCTTCTCTATGTTGCGAGTGATGTTGCGCGCTCTTTCCCTCTGTTTGATCATCGGAATATCTGCGTCCATGCCCGCGTCCGCCCAGGAGTGGCACCACAGCGTCAGGGAATACGTTGAGCGCGAGCTAGCATCGAACGAGACCCCGGGGATTCAGTACGTCGTGGTGAGTGCGGATTCGGTTCTGTTCAGCTATGCCGGCGGGTTTGCCGATCTGGCCGCCCGGGAACCACTCCGGGAAAACACGACGATGATGATCTATTCCATGACGAAGACCATCACGGCAGCTGCCGTCCTTCAGCTTGTGGAGCAGGGACTGGTCGGTCTGGATGATCCTCTCTCGGCGCACTTTGCCGACCATCCCTATGGAGAAAAGGTTACCATACGTCATCTCCTGTCGCAGACATCCGGAATCGCCAATCCAATTCCGCTGCAATGGGTCCACCTCGTGGAGGAACACCCACGATTTGACGAACGCGCGACGCTCCAGGAGGTTCTGCGGGACAACGCTGAACTCGACTTTGAACCAGGGGAGAAGTACGGGTATTCGAATATTTCGTATTGGCTGCTGGGCCGGGTTATTGAGAAGGTGTCCGGAAAAAGCGTGGAGGAGTTTTTCCGGCAGAACATTTTCCGGCGGCTGGGGGTGAGTCCGGATGAGGCAGATTGTGTCATCCCCTCGCCATCCCACCATGCCAAAGGATACTTGCGGAAGTGGTCGTTCTTGAACGTGGTGAAGTCCTTCTTAATCGACGAGAAGTTTGTTGGCGAGTACGAGGACGGGTGGCTTCATATACGCAATCACTATCTGAACGGCCCCTCCTTCGGAGGCGTTGTCGCTTCGGCGCGCGCTGTAGGAGCGTTCCTGCAAGATCAATTGCGGGAGGATCCCCGGCTCTTGTCAAAACAGACGCGGGCGAAGTTCTTTGAGCAGCAGAGGGGACGGGATGGAAGTCTGTTGGGAATGACGCCTGGCTGGCATGTGGGGGAGAACAACGGCAGGGGATACTATTTCAAAGAAGGGGGCGGGGGCGGCTTCCATGCCGAAATGCGGGTGTACCCTCCCAAAGGAATTGCCACGGTCGTTCTTGCGAACAATACGTCGTTTGATGTCAAGGCGTTTCTCAATACTCTCGACCCGGAGTTCCTGGCACACCGGTAACACGTCGAGAGTCTTCCGCTGCCCCGGCAGCGCGACGCCTGGACACGTAGCGGGTTCATACGTCCGCGAAATGCGGCGCAACAAGGGAAAGACATCCATGCACAGACTGAAGCAAATAGCATCCCGGGACGACATTCCGCAGGAATACCGGGACACACCCATCGGATTGCTGCTGGAGTTTCACAACCTCAACCGGCCGTACGAGAACTACACGTCGGCGCACCTCCTGATCGGCATGTGCATGGACAACCGGAAGCATCTGCATATCCCCGACAACTTCGCGTTTATCATCCGCACCGGCGGCGCAAACCTCCGCTACAGCGAATTCAAGGTTTCGTATGCCATTGCCGTCGGAGGCGTCCGGGCTATTGCACTCCTGGGGCACACGCAGTGCGGTATGGTCAACCTGATTGCCCGCAAAGAGCAGTTCATTCGCGGGTTGGTGGATCAGGCAGGATGGACCCCGCAGGCCGCCGAGGAACATTTCTTCCACTATGCGCCGATGTTCGAGATCGGCAACGAAGTGGACTTTGTGTTGAGCGAGGTCAAGAGACTACGTCTCCGGTATCCGAGCATACCCGTCGCGCCGTTGCTGTACCGGGTTGAGGACAATAGACTGCATCTGATCGAGGAGCATTGACCTGTGAGGGAGTGGCGATGAATCTACGGGACCTGGACACTATCGGCACGCCGGCAGGGGCCGTCCCTACGATGCCCGTCCTGTTTCTGGGGCACGGCAGTCCGATGAACGCCATCGAAGAGAATGAGTTTGTCGATGGATGGCGGTCTGTGGCGCAGACGCTCCCGAGGCCGGCCGCGATCCTCTGCATTTCGGCGCATTGGGAGACGCGTGGGACGCATGTTACTGCCATGGCCCGGCCGCGGACCATTCACGACTTCGGAGGATTCCCGAAGGAACTGTACGCCGTGCAATACCCCGCTCCGGGAGATCCTGATCTCGCCAGAGAAACCCAGCGTGCGGTCACGAGAACCACTGTGGGGCTTGATACGGCCTGGGGGCTGGACCACGGATGCTGGAGCGTCGTGAAGCACCTCTACCCTGCCGCCGATGTTCCTGTGCTCCAGCTCAGCCTGGACTACACACAATCTCCTCAGTACCACTACGAACTGGCCCGGGAGCTTGCGCCGCTCCGGATGAGGGGGGTGCTCATTCTCGGAAGCGGCAACATGGTGCACAATCTCGGCCTTGCTGCCTGGGAGAAGATGGATGCGCCGGAGTTCGGATTTGACTGGGCTCTGGAGGCCAGCGCGAGGATGAAGCACTTCATACTGTCGCACGAGCATCAGCAGCTTGTGCGCTACGCGTCACAGGGCAGGGAATTTTCGCTGGCGATCCCGACGCCGGAGCACTACCTGCCGCTACTCTATGCTCTGGCTCTGCAGGAAGAAACCGACGAGCTGAGCCTGTTCAATGACAAGGCGGTGATGGGATCCCTCACGATGACATCGCTGAAAATCGAGAGGGATCCGGGCAGCCGTTGACAATCCACCACGCTTCCATGACATGGTGACACACGTGACAGAACCATCCTCTCCCCGGCCTCAGATTCAAAGAGTCTGCGTCTATTGTGCCTCAAGCCGAAAGGTCG
>JADLEA010000105.1 GCA_020846365.1 Bacteroidota bacterium | reverse complement strand
TCCGGAAACGACGTCTGGGCTCTACTCGAGGACAGGCAGGGTGACTTCTGGATCGGAACGTACGGCAATGGCTTGAACAGGTTTAGTCGTGCCTCCGGTCAGTTCACGCACTTCCGCCACGACCCGGCCCGTCCGCGGGGCATCAGTCACAACAACGTTCTCTCGCTGTGCGAATCACGCTCGGGTGATCTCTGGGTAGGCACTGAAGGGGGCGGACTGGACCGGCTGGATCGCTCGACGGGAATCTTCCACCATCTCCGCCACGATCCCGGCAATGCGAATTCGATCGCGCAGGACGAAGTGACGGTCCTGCTTGAAGCCCGCAACGGTGTGCTCTGCCTTGGCACCAACGGCTCGGGACTCGATCTGCTTGATCCGGCCACCGGACGCATCACCCACTATCCGCCGGACGAGAAGAATCCCAACGCCCTCCCCGCAGGATCCATTCTCTCTCTGCTGGAAGATGGCCGCGGCATGATATGGATCGGCATGTATGGGGGCGGGCTTGCCCGGCTGAATCCGTCGGATGGATCGATCCAGCGATACCTCTTCGAGTCGGCCCGAACCGACGGCATCAACAGCAGCACGGTGCTGTCGTTGTATGAAGATTCGGCAGGAGTGCTCTGGATCGGCACGTACGGTGGCGGCGTGAACAGGTACAATCCGCTCGACAGGACCTGGCAGTACGTCACAGAGGCGCATGGGCTTCCGAACGATGTTGTGTATGGCATCCTGCCTGACGGCCGCGGAAACCTCTGGCTCCCCACCAACAAAGGCCTGGCCCGCTATACGCCATCCAGCGGAGCCGTCCGTGTCTTTGATGTCTCTGATGGCCTCCAGGGAAATGAGTTCAACCAGGGGGCGCACTTCCGGAGCCGGCGCGGAGAGATATTGCTGGGGGGAATCAACGGGTTCAATGTGTTCTATCCCGACAGCGTTACGGAGAACCGGGTCGTTCCCCCTGTATACCTGACGAGTTTCAAGGTGTTCGACCGGGCGATCCCCCTTCCCCGTGCCTTGAGCGTGATGCGGGAAATCGGACTCGCACATGATCTGAACTCCCTCTCCTTCGAGTTCGTGGCGCTCAACTACACCTCGCCGTCGAAGAACCGTTACGCGTACACGCTCGAAGGTCTGGACGAGCAGTGGATCCAGGCCGGCACACGCCGCTATGTCAGCTACACCAATCTCGATCCCGGCACCTACACCTTTCGCGTGCGCGGATCCAACAACGACGGCGTCTGGAACGAGGAGGGGACTTCGCTTGCGATCACCATCGTGCCCCCCTACTGGCAGACCTGGTGGTTCAGGATCCTGGTCGCCGTCGGAGTTGCCGGCGTCCTGTTTCTGATGTACCGGTACCGGGTCAACAAGCTGCTGGAGATAGAGCGCATCCGGACATCCATTGCCACAGATCTGCATGACGACATCGGTTCCACGCTCACCGAGATTGCGCTCTACAGCGACGTCGGCTTGCGCGAGCTTCGCGGCAAACAGCCGGCCGTCCCCCTGACCGGTGACGAGCGGACGAAGGTATCGGCGTTGCTCGCGGAAATTGGCACCACATCGCGATCGCTCATTGACGCCATGAACGACATCGTGTGGGCGATCGATCCCAAGAACGACTCTTTCGAATTCCTCTTGTTGCGGATGAAGATGCATGCCACGAAGATGCTGGAGGCAAAAGGCATCAACTACGACATTGACATACCTCCGGCGCTGTCATCTCTCCGGCTCCCGCTCAGTTTCCGTCGGCGGTTTTTCCTGATTTACAAGGAAGCCATCAACAATATCCTCCGCCACGCACAGCCAAAACGTGTGGTCCTCACGCTCCGACGCGAAGGGAGGATGCTGATTATGGCCGTAGCCGACGACGGAATCGGATTTGATCCGCGGGAAGCAGGCACCGGCAACGGGTTGCACAACATGGAACAACGCGCACATTCTCTGGGGGGAGAATTGACCATCGCCTCGGCACCGGGGGTGGGAACGACAGTGACACTCAGAGCCGCGATTCCGTAACAGGCGCCACCGCAGAAGGACAACGCTCGCATGCCCGGAAAACAGGAACACGAAGCGGCTGTCACGACCGTGGTCGTTGTAGAAGACCGGAAACGCATCCGGGAGACGGTAGTGGAGCTGATCAACACTTCGGGTGGATTGAAGTGCGTCGGCGCGTATGGATCATGCGAGGCCCTGCTGGAGGAACTGGACGATGCGCACCCGGACGTCATCCTCATGGACATCGGGCTGCCCGGCATGTCCGGCATTGAAGGTGTGAAGGCCATCAAGGCGCGGCATGCGGACATCGACATTCTGATGCACACAGTCTATGACGATGACGAAAAGATCTTCCGGTCAATACTTGCCGGGGCTTCGGGGTATGTGCTGAAGAATGTGGAGTCCGACGAGCTCATCCGCGCCATCAGGGAGATTCGGATCGGTGCTCCGATGAGCGCCTCCATTGCACGGCGCCTTCTGGAGATGGTGCGCGGAAAGGAAGCGAAGCCCGCCGACGAATGGAATCTGACCCCCCGGGAGACGGACATATTGCAGTGGCTGGTGGAAGGGTTGAGCTACAAGAAGATCGCAGAGAAGCTGTTCATCAGTCCGCTCACGGTCCAATCGCACATCAAGAAGGTCTACGAGAAGTTGCAGGTCCATTCCAAATCGGCCGCGGTGTCGAAGGCATTGAAATCCAGGCTGTTCGGGTCACAATAGGAAGAGCGGCGTATCGGCCCCAGGTACTCACTCGACCCACTTCATCAATGGATTAGCCAAGAACTGTTCTATCGGAATCCCGTCGGCCCCCACCAGCAGGACTTTCTTGGGTGCGAATTTCTTCGAGAACTCCGCCATCCCCGATTGAGACCCGCTTGCAAGTCCCCCCTTCACCTCGAGCCCAACGACACTCTTTCCTTTCTTCAGTACAAAATCCACCTCTCTTTCCCCTTCGCGCCAATAGTAGACCTTATAGCCACCAGAGTACGATTCGTTCACCAGATGAGCACCCACTGCTGATTCAACGAGTCGACCCCAGTACTTATGATCACTCTTCGCCTGCGCAAAACTCAACTCCGATTGACACGTCACCAACGCGCCATTCAATACCTGGAATTTCGGACTGGAGCCTCTCTGTCTCACTACCTGGCCGGAGTACTTGCGGAGCCCCACCATCACCCCTGCGCTGCCGAGCAAATCAAGATAGTGAGCGAGCGTGGTGGTGTTTCCGGCAT
>JADLEA010000104.1 GCA_020846365.1 Bacteroidota bacterium | reverse complement strand
CATGGCGGCGGAGATTCCGGTGCACCGAGAACAGCGCTATCATCCACGGACGCATACCGGCCAGATCGAGAACATCACGACCACCTTCTACCACCCCATACTTCCGCTGCTCTTTGACTCCGATCTTGCCCGGATGGGTCAACCCGGGGATCCCCTCCCGGCCCGGTTCGCGTACCCTCAGGATGCGGAGGCACAGGTGGCGAAGGCCATCCAGATGTATCGCGAAACCTTCGGGGCGTCCCCCACCGGCATGTGGCCGGGCGAAGGCTCAGTCGCCCAGCCGGTCCTTGAAATCCTGCGTTCCAAAGGCATCCTCTGGACGGCCAGCGACGTAAAGGTGCTTGCCCGTTCCCGCCCGGCCGGGATGCCGAACACCACCGCATTCGGGTTTCCCGCCGGAAAAAAGGGGATAGCCATGGTGTTCCGCGATACTGAGCTGTCTGACAGAATTGGCTTCACGTATCAATCGATGGAAGGCGAGGTTGCGGCGGAGGATTTTGTCCAGAGCATCCTTGCCCTCGCGCCGCGGACGGGCGAACCTGAGGCACTCATCACGGTCATCCTGGACGGAGAGAATGCCTGGGAATGGTATCAAAAAGACAATGACGGGAAGAGCTTTCTCCATGCGCTGTACAGAAAGCTCTCGGCACTCTATGCGCAACGGCAGGTTATCACGGTGACGATGAGCGAGTACCTGCAGGGAAACCCGCAGCGCGGGGTTCCTGCCCACCCGATCCGGAAACTCCCTTCGATGGAGTGGCTCTGGCCCGGGTCATGGATAAACGGGAACTACGACACGTGGATTGGGGAAGAGGAAGAGAACCGGGCGTGGGAGTACCTGCTTCAGGCCCGGGAGGATCTGGCCCGATCGGGCGTACCCCGGCCGGATCCGCGCTCCCGCGCTCCGCGCAAAGGGACCAAGGATTGGTATGCGTACATGGCCTGGGAGGAGATGTACGCGTCGGAAGGGTCGGACTGGTTCTGGTGGTACGGCGCCGATCAAACGGCTCCGGCGGGGGACACGCCGTTCGACGCAGCGTACATCGCCCACCTCAGGAACATCTACCGGTTCGCGCGCTTGGCGGGAGGCCGTATGCCGGAGCGAACGTTCGATCCGATACTCGCAGAGCAGGCCGGCGGATCCGGTTCGACTGATGGGGCCATATCAGGCAGAGGAACCATGGCGCGCGCAAGCACTCCGACTCAAACAGTGCTGTTCATCTGCGACGCGGCGGGGCAGTCAGTCAGCCGCTCGCTTTTTGTCGCCGGCGGTCACCCCTCTCTCGGTGAGTGGGTTCCCAATAAGGTTCCGATGCGGGACGACGGCCTGGAAGGTGATTCCGTCGCGGGGGACGGCATCTGGACTCTGCGTGTTGCGATCCCCGCCGGAACCTCAATTTCCTACAAGTACACGAACAGCGGGACGATCGGGGTATGGATGCCCGGCGACGAATTCCCCGGACGGAACCGCACGGCGACGATTCCCGAGTTTCCACAACCATTCATTATCCGCGACACATTCGGACGGTAACTGCCCATGAAAACGTATACCCCTCCCAAGGCCCTCGATCTCGTCGAGGAAGCACTCAAGCGCAAGGTCAAGGAGACGCGTCTTCGCAAATACACTTATGCCGTGCCGTCGCTCTGGGGGTCAGGTAGGGGGAAACCGAAAGCCGTGAAGGTTCATCCCTACGCATACTATCTTGGGGTCCTCAAGAAGATCAAGACCATCAAGCCGTTGAAACCCACGCCCTCAAAGGGTGGCGAATGGTCGCAGGATGCGGTCATCTACAATCTCTTCGTCCGCACGACCTCGGCGTTCGACCACAACGGCAACGGCAAGCTCGATCTTCCTGTGAACAGCGAGGGGCTCAGGGAAACGGGGACATTCCTGAAGGCCATGGCGATGCTGCCCTACATCAAACGGCTGGGCGCCAACACGGTGCACCTTCTCCCCATCACGGCCATCGGTCATGACGGAAACAAGGGAACCCTTGGATCCCCGTATGCCATTCGCAATCCGTATGAGCTGGACGAGAACTTGAGCGAGCCGTCGCTCGGTCTGGATGTTAAAGTGGAATTCCGGGCGTTCGTTGAGGCGGCCCATCGCCTGGGCTTCCGGGTGGTCGTGGAGTTCGTCTTCCGCACCGCCGCCAAGGATGCAGATTGGGTGAAAGAACACCCGGAGTGGATGTATTGGATCAAGGATGCCGTTCCCCCCAGGAAGCAGGGCCAGGCGGACGAACACACCTATGGCAGCCCGCTGTTCACGCCCCAGGAGCTTGAGCGCATCCATCAGGATGTCACCCATAGGCGCATGGACGCGCTCATTCCGCCGCACAAGGTGTACAGGGACTTCTTCACGGCACCGCCGCTCTCCGAGAATGTGAAAAAGGAACACGGCCGTTATGTCGGCACCCTGCAGGACGGGACGCGGGTGCGGATCCCCGGCGCGTTTGCGGACTGGCCTCCGGACGACAACCAGCCGCCCTGGAACGACGTGACCTACCTGCGCCTGTACACGCACCCCGATTTCAACTACATCGGCTACAACACGATCCGGATGTACGACACGCGGCTCACTCAGCCGCAGCATATCAACCGCCCGCTCTGGGATCGCATCATAGGAATCATCCCGTACTATCAGCACGAATTCGCCATCGACGGAGTCATGATCGATATGGGGCATGCGCTTCCGATGGAATTGAAATCGGAGATGGTGTCGAAGGCCCGGGGCATTAACCCCGACTTTGCGTTTTGGGATGAAAATTTCTCCATTACTGCGCGGAGCCGTGAAGAAGGGTACAATGCGGTCTTCGGATTTCTCTGGGTGGATGAGCACCATGCTGACCGGATGCGACGGTTGGTGGAAACGCTTGCCAGGGAAGGATTCCCCATTCCGTTCTTTGCCACGGCGGAGAACCACAATACGCCGCGGGCGGCAGCCCGTCCGGGCGGCTTGCTGTACTCCCGGTGGACGATGTGTGTCAATCCCTTTCTGCCCGCCATCCCCTTTATCCATTCCGGCTTTGAGATTGCCGAGCGGTTTCCCATCAATACGGGGCTCGACTTCACTCTGGAGGAGCTCAAGAAACTGCCGTCGGAGACTCTTCCGCTGTTTAGCGAGTACTTCTACAACTGGCTGAACCCTGAGGAATTCACCGCCCTGGTATCGGACGTGCTTGCCATCCGAAAGCGCTATCGGGACATCGTGGTGGACCCTCATCCCCGCACGTTCAGGATGCTGGGAGAGCCGAATCACCGCGTCCTGGCGTTCGAGCGGCGGAGCGAAGACGGCCATACACGTTTGACGGTTATCGGGAATATGGACTTTGA
The DNA here is from genome assembly GCA_020846365.1 of Bacteroidota bacterium. Classification (GTDB taxonomy): domain Bacteria; phylum Bacteroidota; class Ignavibacteria; order UBA10030; family UBA6906; genus JAGDMK01. Next base: position 1,110 of record JADLEA010000104.1, on the reverse strand, counting down.
GCACGCGCAGCACGCGCGCACGCCCGTGGACACACACAGGAAGACACTGACGGATCTGCTTACGGGCAGGAAGCTGGCGCTGACGGATGGTGCGATCGGGACCGAGCTTGCGCCAGGTGAATGCCTGATCCTCGCGCACGAGGAGCACTGATCCCGCCATGTACGGATTCCAGAAACGGCTCTCGAAGGGCTTCTACGCGCTGATCAGTCTGCCGGCGACAGCAATGGGATTTGCGTTGTCCGTGCAGATCTCCGCACTCAGCTGGCTTCTCACCACCCGCTACGGCCTGGAAATCCATGAGGTCGGCTTCGTCTGGGCGGCAGGTCCGCTTGCCGGCATCGTCGGGCAGGTGGTGATCGGTCTCATCAGCGACCGGGTCTGGTTCTGGGGGGGACGCCGGCGGCCGTTCATCGTGATCGGCGGGACGCTGGCAGCCGCGATGCTGCTTGCCCTGCCGAATATTGACGCGATCGACGGGGCGCTGGGTGTGGGGAATCTCCTGATTGTGGCCATTGCGGTGGCGCTGACGCTCGACCTGGCCATCAATATCAGCTTCAACCCGACCCGCTCCATCATCGCCGATGTGACACCGGAAGGCGTGGCACGGACTAAGGGCTACACCTGGATGCAGACGATCTCGGGCTTCTTCGGCGTGCTGGCATATGTTATCGGCGCCGTAGCAGGGAATTTTGTCCTCATCTCATTCGGCGTCGCCCTCGTCCTCCTGTTCTCCATCCTGCCGGTCCTGTTTATCACGGAACCACGCACGCTGGGTCAGAGCCCGGCGGCAACGGGTGCGGCGACGACGGAACGTCCCCGCGCGACGCAGTGGGGGCAACTCCTCCGCCTCTACATCGCTCATGCGTTCGCGTGGGTCGGCGTGCAGACCATGTTTGTCTATATTATCGCCTACATACAACAGAAGGTGTTCTCGCCCGACTCATTGGAGCTCACGGCCGAAGAAACCGGACAGATCATTGCCATCGCGTTCGCAGTGTTGAACACCGTCGGCTTCCTGCTCCCTGCGCCCGTTCTGGAACCGCTGGCGAAACGGTTCGGAAGGGTGCGTGTGCACACTGTTGCGGTCGGGATCATGGCAGCAGGCTATT
>JADLEA010000103.1 GCA_020846365.1 Bacteroidota bacterium | reverse complement strand
TTGTCGGTGTGTCCGACCACGTAGACTTTCAGACCTGTATCCTTCTTCAGAAGCTTCGCCACCTCACCGATAGCTTTCTCCGATTCTGGCTTGAGGGTTGACTTGCCCGTGTCGAAAAGGATGCCGCTCACTTCGACGTGACCCGTGTTCTTGAGCGCATCCAGCAGAGCGTCGGCGTTCGCGACGATATCCTGTTCCATTGCTCCCCGTTCGACAATGGTAAGCCCGTACTTCCCCGTAAACTCCGCCGTGACCTGCACCCAGAATTCCTTGCCGTCTTTCTTTATGCGAAATGTTTCCCTGGATTTCTCCTTGTACAGGCTGGTTCCTCCTAGCTTGCTCACTGCGTTTTCGAAATTTCGGAGAATCTGCAACTCACTCGGTTTTGCTTTGAGAGCGGCTTGAGGATAGTAGTTGATCTTCCAGAGTCTCCCCTCCACTTCTTCGGTCTTCGATTGCCCGACCTTGAATGCAAACGAGTCGAACTCTTTCTCGGAACAGCCGTGGATCCAGGAATCGGGCATCCGCGTGAAGAGTGGGTGATCCTGACAGTCTTTGTTGTCCTTCTGCTGGGCGTGGATGGGGAGTGCGAGAACGAGTGCAAAGAGCAGGAGGCTTAGGCTTCTTTTCATGGTGGCGTCTCGATGTGATTGAAGAACAGGGAGCCCCCCACCAATCTTACTGAAGGTTGCGACCAAAGGCAACTCGCACTCGCATTCTTCGATATTCTGCTCTATATTCAGTGAACCCGCTCCACCTTCGTGCGCGGCATGCACTAGAGAAAGATCACCCGATGTCGACTCAGCCTACCTCGTGTTCCCGTTCCAGCATGATCGGCTATTCCATAGGTGAATGCGCCAACTCCATCATCATGAACTCGCTGTTCGGCTACGCCATGCTCTACTACACCGATGCCCTGGGCCTGACGCATGCAGACGCCGGCATCGCCATGGCGCTCGCTGTCTTCTGGGATGCCATCACCGATCCCGTCATGGGCCACGTCACCGATAACACCAGGAACAGATTCGGGAGACGGCATCCCTTCATGCTCCTCGGAGGGCTCGCGGTCATTGCGACATACGTCTTCCTCTGGCATGTCCCGGCCGTATTTACCGCGAACATGGAACTCCTGTTCTGGTATCTCGTCGTCATCAACCTTCTCCAGAGAACAGCCATTACCGTCTTCTACGTGCCGTATGTCGCACTGGGATTCGAGATATGCACGGAGTATCGCGGGCGCGTCACGCTGCAGGGAATCCGCTCTGCGATGAACATGCTGGCCAATGTGCTCGGTCCGGGCCTGGCGTGGGTGATCTTCTTCTCGAACAATTCGGTGAGCCGCGCCACCTCTGTCCCCGACAACTACACGTCCATGGGATTGGCGTTTGCCACAATCTCGCTCCTCTGTATCCTCACCGTCCTCGTCGTGACCCGGAAATACATCAAAGACAGCAGGCAGATGAAGACGGAAGGAAATACCATCGGTGGGTTTATCAGAGACATGAGGGAGATCCTTGCGGACCCGTATCCACGCTATGTCTTCGCGTTTATCGTGGTGGTAACCATCGGCATCGCCCTCGTGAGCTCCCTCCAAATGTACCTCTACGAGCATTTCATGCGGTTCGGCGGCATCGAGAAGACCATTACCCACAGTGGTTCGATGGTTGGCTTCGGCATCGGTTCGCTCCTGGCCACTCTCCTGGCTAAAAAGTTCGACAAGAAAGGCGGCGTGTATTTCGGCGGGTTCCTGAGTATCGGCTGCAACGTCGTTCTCGCCATCTTTTTTCTTCCGGGATTCCTGACCCCGGGGCAGACTGTCGTACTCTTCTCGGTGACCATACCTCTCGCCTACATCGTCTTCACCTTCTTCCACGCTCTCTACTGGACGGGCAATGGCATCGTTATTCCCACCGCAACCTCCATGATGGCGGACGTTTCGGAGATCAACGAGCTCAAAACGGGTATCAACAAGGACGGGGCGTATGCTGCGGTGTTTAGCTTTTCTCAGAAAGTGGCCATCTCTGTGGCCGTGTTGATCACCGGGTACACATTGACCTTTGTGGGCTTTGAGCCCGGAAGGGAGGTCGTTCAGTCCCCGGAAACGCTCTGGCGGCTCTGTGCAGCAACGTTGCTGGCGGGGCCGGCAGTGGCACTCATATCGTTGACGCTGATTCGATTCTATCCTGTCAACGATAAGCTGATAGCTGACCTCCGGCGTGAAAACGAATCGTCACGTGCAATGGATCAGATATGAGCCCGGGTCGGGAACAATGACCGATATTCCTCCGTGCGCATCCTTCGTCTGTTCAAAGTTGCACACGGCGCCATCGCTCACGCGCCGGACTTCGACTTCTTTGCAGAGATCCCCGGGGAGACGAACGCGTGTCTTCGCAGGGACGTCGATGCGGAGCGAGAACCTCTCTTCGTTTTTCCACTGCACCGCAACCAGGCCGCGCGGGGTGGGCACGCTGCCTTTCGCCCATGTGAGATCTCCGGGATGCGGATCTATGGTGATTTCTTCCCACCCCGGCAGCGCCGGCTTGATTCCCAAAACTTCTGATTGTAGAAAACAGGTCGGGCCGGCGGACCAGCCATGACAGTGACTGGCGTTCGTCTCCCACATCTCCCACCACGTCGTCGCACCCCACTTCAGCATGACAGACCAGCGCTTCCGGATGTACTCAAGCATCTGTGCGTGGTTCCCGCTTTTGCTCAGCGCATCCAGCATGTAGAACGAGAAGTACGGCGTACCGATACGCACCGTCGCTTGTCCGCCGTGCGTTATCGCCGACATGACCTCACTCGCCCTCTCGCCCTCCACCATGCCAAAAGCTATTGCCCAGCAGTTGGCCTGCTCGCTGACTTCTTTGCTGGTGACGCCTCCCTGCCAGCTCTCCCTGAAGCATCTCTTCTCCTCATCCCACAGAGTTTGCATCATCCCCGTCCGCACCTCTTCGGCGATTGCAGCGTACGTCCGGCCGATCTCCGGCCGCTCAACAAGCTGGGCCATTTCGACTGCGGCACGCAGTGCCCCGTAGTACAGTGCATTCACGGAAGCCGATTCTCCGGTTGAGTCCACCCCGGCCCAGTCAACAAACAGCCAGTACGGCATGTTGCGGAGCAACCCGTGTTCGGCGCGATAACGCCCGCAGGCTTCGAGAACTCCCCGGACTTGCGTCAGACATTCCGTGGCCAGCGTACGGTCACCCGAAAACCGGACATAGTCGTACAGAGAGATTATCCACACAAGGCTGAACGTGGGGAGTATCGCGTATGACCAATCCGTAGGATAAATGCCTCGTGTCCAGCCGTCTGCATCCTGGGACTGCGCCACGGTCCGGATGCCGCGTCTGATGAGAGCGAAATCTCCGAAGGCGTAGTAGTTCACGAGTGCCTGAATGCGCGCGTCGCCCCACCACTGCCCCCGCTCCCGCCAGGGACAATCCGTATAGGCGTCTTCCATGTTCAGCTGCACAGTCCAACGCCCTACTTCCCAGATCTTGTTGAGGAGTGAGTCTGAACACTCAAAGACACCCAGGTACTCCACAGGATAGGTCGAGAGAAGGAGGGAAGCCGGTCCGATGCGAAGCGGCCTCGTCAGTCCTCGCACATCTACTTGCATGTATCGAAACGCACGTTTGTCGAAGATCCGGAACTGCTGCCGCCCCGGTTTACAGATGTACCTGTCAGCATAGTGCACTGCTCCTCGGTCGCAGTTGACCATTCCCATCTTCCCTTCCGCGGGGGAAAGCACCGAACCGTCAGACCCTGTGAGAAACTCACTGTAACCGATGTCGATGATTTCTCCACCGGCAGCCCCATCGATCTCCAGAACCGGGAAGCCCGCCACCTCCTTCCCGAAATCAATCACTGCGTAGACGGTATGCGCGTCTCCCGGCATGAACAGAGCCGGCTCCCCAGACCCGATCAAACCCTGTGGGTTCGTAATGCGGGTCCTGCCGGCGGTCGATCGTTGCTCCCTGCTCATAAGGATCGCGGTTATCTGTGACTCGTTCGTCACTCCCGCCGAGATCCATCGGAGTTCGGGCCCACCGGACTGGGCTACTGGCGCATCGGGATGCCAGTGGACCTCCGGCGGGTACGCCGTATCGAACCCTGCCCTCATCGATTCTGCCCGTAGCGGTCCAACCAGCCACCATGGATCGAGTTCATCGGCTTCCGGGGTCACCGGGGTTGGGGTGCGCGAGTAGACGCAACGATCACTCCCCTCACCGTGCAGGCGGAACAGAAAGTGCCATTGCATCTCGTCCTGGACAACCTTTGCAAGGACAGTGTTCCAGCCCTTCCGGAGTTGCACAGGCGTCCTTTCCTGATCGGGGGAAGGGTCCCGCTTGACAAAGTTGCTGATGACGTTCTCGCCATTGAGCCAGAGTTTCAATGCTTCCTGGCTTCCCGCGCGAATTTCCAGGGAGAGATCTTTGGGCGACCAGATGTAGGTTCCAAGGTACGCGACCCCGTGCGCGGCACACCAGACGATCCGATGGAGATCCACGTAGTGGCCGACCGGCGGTGGATCGGCGGTTCCGGAATCGATAACGGCGACAGGGTGCGTTGGTGTTTCCGTCATGGCCGGGATACCCCGGGGCACCAGACGCGGCCAGGGTTCCATGCCGGGAGGGCCGAGCACAACTGCTGGCTTCCATCCCGCATCGTCGAACTCCGCCGACGTCCATCCTTCGAAGTCCCTGCGCGCGTCGAAGATCTCGGCGAAGCCAAGTTGAATACTCATCCGCGGCATGCGCCGGTCCCATGCCTCCGCGGGCCGCACCAGCCAGGATGCATCCGAGCCCAGGTGTTCGAACGTGTCGTCGTCGTACGTGAGTGCCAGGTCCGCCAGGAATCCTCCGCGGCCAAGCATGTAGGAGAATGTCCACTCTCCGTAGTGATGCACGAGCGCGGCGATCACGTTACGTCCTGTGCGGAGGTACCGCGTGATATCCCATTGATCCAGGCATTGCCATCGGCGGTCGCTCCGGGCCGGACCGAATGCAACGCGCACACCGTGGACAAAGAGATGGTACCGGCTATCGGCGGTCAGCGAGAGTACCGCCTGCCGGATGCCGGTCCTGCAAGCAAAGGTGCGGCGGAGATGGAGGTAGAAATTCCGCGGCTGTTTTTCACCGGCACACCAGATCCACTGTCCGGGGCCTCCCTGATGTGCCAAGACACGTTCACCGCTTGCACCGGTCTGCATCGTTCCGGAAATCTCCTTCGAGAAGTGTTGAACCATACTCCCGCTTTCTCACGGTCAGCAAGCCGTGAGCAGCTTTTCTTTCTTTTCCAGGTAGTATTTGTAATTATCCAGAGACACGTCAGCCGGAACCCTGTGGTCCACGCAAGGGATGAACCGCTTGCTCTGGACGAGCGGTATCAGACGTTCAATTTCCTTGTCGATTTCCTTCCTGCCGGCGATCAGAGGTTTCTTGTCCACGCCGCCGAGCATGAGCAGCTTGTCGCCGTGCTCTCTTCGCAGCTTGAAGGCATCCGTATGGGCCACCTCGAGCGGGAACATGCAGTTGATGCCGGCTTCCAACCAATGGGGGGCAAGCTGGTGGATATTCCCGTCGCAGTCCAGAATGTTCACCGTCACGCCGTGCTTTCGGAACAGGCCGGTTATGCGCTGGTATCTCGGGAGCATGAGTTCGCGAAAGAGGGCCGGGGACATAAGCGGGCCCTGACTGTAGCACATGTCTTCCCACCACCATACGAGGTCCACCGGGGTCGTGGGGAGGATCCGTTCGAGCAGGGTGAGGGTGATCTGTGTCAGGTGTTCCATCATTTCTTCCACCCAGTCCCGATCCGTCATGAGCGCATAGGAGAATCCCTCGACCCCCATCCAATTGCGCAGCCAGCCATAGAGTGAGCCCGCGTGGAAGAACACCGGCATTCCGGATTTCTTCGCATCGGCGAGCGTCGTTGCGATGTCTCCGATCCTCCCCTCGGCGTCCGGGTCAAGTCGTTCCGCCTTCAGCCGTTGCCAATCTTCCCGGGTCTCAAGGCCGAACTTCACATAACGAGGCATGCTCGAATGCTCGGTGATCCACTCGCAGATGTTGCCTTCATCGTCCTGGATAAGGACCCGGTCGGACTTCTCCTCGAGAACGATCTTTGGAAACCTCGGGTGCAGCCCATTCTTCACGGGCAGCTCTGCAAAAATGGTGGTTCCTTCCAGTTCGAAATAGCGCTCCGCCTCGGCATCAGTGGTCACGGATGCCGGGAGACCTTCCGTGTGCCAGCGTTCCAGGGTTTTCTCCCAGTAGCCGAATTCAACATTGGGCAGGCGGTCCGGTTGGCCGCCGGCGAATACGGTGAGCACTCGCTCGCGTGTGGTCATGGTCATGCGTCTTGGGATATGGAGAACGGGCAGCAATCGTCCGCTTGCCATGCGGGGGTGTATTCACCGCATATGAAACAGCGAGCTGCGTTGGTGAGCGTTGCAGAAAGCATGCGTAAGATAGGCCCCGCCGGTTACAAACGCAACAGGAGGGGAAGACGCGCGTGACCGACAGATGCGTGTACCGACTATTTCACCAGGACGGCCTTCCCCATCGCGACCTGCCTCATGCCGGCTCCTCCGGAGGGCGTCGCATCCAATCGGTACACGTACACACCGCTGGCTAATCCTCCGGCATTAAAACGAACACGATGACTCCCGGCATCCATCACTTCATCAGCGAGCGTAGCGACCTCCTGACCGAGCATGTTGAACACCTTGAGCAGAACCCTTGCGCTTGAAGGGAGCTCGAACTGTATGGTGGTCATCGGATTGAATGGGTTGGGATATGAGGGATGCAGAACGAACTGCCGGGGCAGCGAACTGCCCGGCTGAACACTGGTGAGGGTGCCGCCAAGCGCAATGGCGGGCGCCCATCCAATATTGTTCGTCTCATGCACTTCATTCGCTATGGCATCTTCCTGATCGATGACCGCGTAGATTCTGACCGTCTGAAGCGTCTCTGCGAGGGGTATTGCCCAGGGTAGTTTAACGATACGCTGGGAGCGCGAAGCGATGGCGGTGTCAACTGTCACCGCGCCAAGCTGCGTTCCCCCCGCCGAAGGATCCCCCTTGAATCTGCGAACGGTAAAGGGGGTCGACACGGCCTCGAGACCCAGATTCCGGATGCGCGCATAGATAGCCACCGTGTCACCGCCGTGAGGTTCTGTGCTCGAAAGAAAGATGTCCCGCGTCCTGGAGACATACGATGCATCGTTCTTCGGAAACGGCAATCCCTTGTAGAGGTCATGCCGCCATGGAAGGCTGAACGTGAGGTCTGGCTTGCCGCCGTACCATGCCTGCCAGAAGGAATTCCCGCCGGTGGGAAGTGGCGATACCCTGTAATCCAGCGCAAGCGCCCCGTACGAAGTCCAGTATGCATACGGCTTGACATGGTACGTGCCGGAGGTCCCATACTGGGCGTGAATGTGGCCCAGATCGCTTTGTACCAGCAACGACTGTCCGACCCGGACCGTCTGCGTGCTGATTTGCCCCTCGCCGTACGACCCGCTGATGCCCGCCTCAACGCCTATGGGAAAAGAGACAGACACCTCGACTTCCACACCCACCCCAACGGTCGTACCTACGCCAACCTCCCCGATAGATCCCAGCTTGAACCCATACGTGCTTCGCGAATCCCAGCTCGACTCGACGCTGTTCTCCTGAAAAGTGCTTTGCTCGAGTTTCACAAAACTGCCGCCCGTGCTGCCGATCGTCTGCTCATCAAAATTCACAATGATCCGCGAGGTATCCAGACCCGGTGCCAGCGGATACGACAGGACATTGCCGACTTCGTGATCCGGCCTGAAGAGGTTGCCCAGCACATCCTCGTCCTTGCTCTCGATCCACAAGGGCCGCGGCGTCCCGGGAACGGAAACGAGGAAATGCCCGACAGGGGAAGGATTTGCGCCATCATACACCGGGTATTCGAAGAGGTCGATGTCATACACATTCGCGTAGATCCAGTCGTCTCCCGCCGCCAGCCTTCCCGTCGTGATCGTGGTTGATCTGGTTGAGGACGCCTGCCGGCTGAACTTCTCACCATACGTCGATTCCATGGAGATGGACCACGCAGGGTTCTGGATCAACAGCGACGCATCCGCTCCCCAGTCCTCGTGCGTTTCCGTCGTCACGGTGGTGTCTCCGCTGGTCGAAATGACATAGGAGGAACTGAATCCGCACGCTTGACCCGGATAACAGCCGGTAAGATCCACGATCGTCGTATCGAAGATATCAAAGTGGGTGGGAGGTGTGTAGAGTACAACCGTAGGCTGCATGACGCCGGTTTTCCGGTAGTGCACCGGCTCTCCGAGACGCGTCCGGTCCCCGTCGAAATCACCCAGCGCGATTGCGTACGTCCTGTCCATTCCGCCAAGATCGACCGGCTGTTCGTACTGGCGCCGTGCCTTCAGCGTAAACGTGGCGAGGGAAGAATCGATGCTGAACACCTCGAGATGAAAGACGGTCCCGTCCACGGGGAAGAAGATAAATCCTATTCCGGCGACGACGATCTCCGCCCGCCGATCAGCATCCATATCCCCCACAGCAAGGAAACTGTCGCTGTAGTCAATTCCCATGGATGCTCCGACGGTCCTCTGGGCTCTGAATTCCGGAACACGATGACTGTTGACGGAGTACACGTAGAACGTCTGTCCTGACATCAGCACTATTTCATCGCGCCCGTCCCGGTTGAGATCTCCTGCATCGACATCAAAGGGCTTCATATCATTGGGGCCCACCTCATCACGTAGAATCCTGCAGCTGTCGGCTGCTACGATGGTTGTGAGGGCGTCCCGCACATCCAGCAGATAGACATACGTGTCCGGGCCTGATTGTTCCCCTTGAAAGAAACTGAACCCGAACGCAATCTCGAGGGCCGCATCCGCATCAAAATCGCCGGTGGCCCCCACGATATTTATGTCGCTGATCTGATACGGAGGTCTCTGAAAGACCTCTTGCGACCCTTTCGACACAAGGTCGCCCTGTTCGTCGACGGAGTAGATGTTTGCAGTGAGGGCCCAGTTACTCCCGGCAAGCGGTTTGACATAGAGCAACGCGATATCGTGGTAGCCATCGCCGTCGAAATCACCCGTTGTGATGTCCCAGTTTGACAGATTGGTGAAGGGCAGTATCAGTGAGGCGTCATGAATGCTGCCTCGCGGTTGCGGCACCAGGCTCCCCGGGTTAAAGGAATAGACCTGGAGATGGATGGTCGTATCCGCGCCTGGATACGCAAGAACAAACTCGTCCTGCCGGTCGCCGGTGAAATCTCCTGTAGCGACGTGAATCTTCCTTTTGACGCCAGAGGGAAAAACCCCCGGAACGGTGAGGCGGTTCGCATTCGTCCACGCGAGTGTCCCAGCCTGGATGTCCGGCACAACCACGGTCACCGTGTTCTCCGGTCCGGCCCACGCGGCAACGAAGTGCTTGACGGCTCCGCCGAGGAAATTTCCGGCCGCGACGGAGAGCCGTCTGTTCCCGACAATTGCCGAATCGATCTGCAGGGGCTTCCGGACGAGCGCAGAATCCACCCCGCCCGGTTGCGTGAGGTCGAGATCGAAGATCCGTTGATAGGAGGATTGCGAACTTGTATTCGGGCCCTGACCCCAGATCATGACGAGTTCCTTGGAATCGACAACGTCTCTCATCCGGGCAAGCCGGTCCTTGTAGCCGACTGGCTGTGAGGAAGCGAAGCTCGCACACAGGAGTGTCCACAGCAGGAGTTGGATGGCAACACCGTGACGCCGTCGGTTCATGATCCGCCCTTTCTGCACGTTGTACGAGGAGTAGCAATTGCCATGTGGTGAGACGTGGTAGACTTCCGAGCAAGAGGAAGTGTTGCTGCTGAATGCTCAGCCGGAACGGGAAGTCACGAGATGAGGTGGGGGCCCCGTTCGTGTCCGTCGAATCCCCCTTCCGAGATGAGCACCGGATCCCCCGGGGACTCTACATGAGCCGGTCATCCATAAAGAAGTGAACAGCCTCGTGAGAAGAAGGGTTCCTGTTCAACAGAGCAAAAGAGTGGTGATTGACGCAAAGAAGGGGCACCGCGACCAGCTCGGCCGGCGATGCCCCTCCACACTGCAGCTTCCTGCACATTCTGCGGGCTTGACGAATCAGTACTTGAAGGACTTGTCCGGATACTTCGGCGCCTGCGGATCCGGGATGGGCTTCTCCTTCAAGAGCTGTTGAAGGTGCTTCACTGCCGCATCCAGCTGAGCGTCCTGACCGGAGAACGTCGCATGGGGAAGATTATCGACGACGATATCCGGCTCAACGCCCCGGCCTTCGATGAGCCACTCCCCTTCAGGCCCGAACACTCCGGTTTCGGCCGCAGTGGCGATGCCGCGGTCAACGAGGACATTGCTGCTGCTCAACCATATTTCACCACCCCAGGTCCGGGTCCCGATGACTTTCCCCAATCCCAGCCGGCGAAATCCCTCCGCGAATGCCTCCCCGTCCGAGGCCGTTCGTTCATTGCACAGGACCACCATATGACCGCGGAATGCATGTTGCATGTTCCATGTCGGTTTCCCGACTCTCCCCTGCCAGTAGAACCAGGCCCGCCGGAGGAGCTTTTCGAGTATCCAGCTGTCGATGTTCCCTCCCCGGTTGTGCCGGACGTCGATAATCAGCCCCTTGCGATCGAAGACCGGGTAGAAATTCTTCACCCACTCGGTGTAATTCCCTCCGCCCATCGCACGTAGATGCACGTAGCCGAGATCCCCTTTCCCCGCCTGCTCTACGCGGAGTCTCCGCGTGTATTCCCACTCCGTGTAGCGCAGATTCGTTTCGTCATCGAGCGAGATCGGCGTCACGATCACATCGGACTCCTTCTTGCCGTCCGCAGAGCGGACGCGCAAGAGCACCTGCTGCCCCGCCTGGTTTCTCAGAAGGATTTCCGTCGACGGCACGGAGAGTGTTGAGCTACCATTGATCGCCAGGATCACGTCGCCTTCTGCCACGCCAATCCCCGGCTTCGCGAGGGGAGAAGCTACCTCAAGGTAATCGGGATCCGACTCGTAGATGTGGGTGATCCGATATCCCCCGGCCGCTTCGTCCCGGTTGAGCTGTGCGCCCAGCGTGGCTATGCCGATCTTGTCAGGAGATCTCCGCACATCACCCC
>JADLEA010000102.1 GCA_020846365.1 Bacteroidota bacterium | reverse complement strand
CCGGTGAAGAAAGTCGAGCCGAAGTATCCGGAGCTCGCGATGCGCGCAGGGCTGGAAGGGAAGGTGTGGGTGAAGATCTGGGTCGACAAGGAAGGCAGACCGAAGCAGGTGGTCATCCTGAAGAGCGACGCGGAGATCTTCAATGAGCCCGCCGTGGAGGCCGCCAAGCAGTGGGTCTTCACGCCTGCGTACATGAATAACGGACCGGTGGCGGTGTGGGTTTCAATTCCGTTCCGGTTCAAGCTGGCGGACCGCAAGTAACACGCGATTCGCCTTCACGGAAACGTCCATGCTGAAAGGGGAGGACCATCATCGGTCCTCCCCCGGAAGCGGTCCGCAGGGGGCGGGTATGAACGGCATGGCCATACTCAGGTACGTGATCCTCACGCTCGCGGCGGCCGCGATGGTGTTTGGTGTTCTTGTGATGACGGGGGTGCTTGTGCCGGCGCGTGGTGCCTTTCCGGACCACTATCGCATTATCATCGGGGCAGTGATCTTTCTCTATGGGATGTATCGGTTTCTGATCAGCTATTATCGACGAACACGACCATGAGAACACACATGCAAACCAGGCTGGCACGCTTCGCTCCCGTTCTGCTGGTGACGCTCCTCCTGATCGGAGGATGCTCCCGCGAGCCGGGCTCGACGACCCTGACCAAAGGGACGCTGGTTGTGGACTGTGATGAGGCGCTCTTCCCCGTGGTCAACACGCTGGCGGCGGAGTTCAAGAAACAGTATCCGGAAGCGCAGGTCAGCGTCCGGTCGGTGGAAGCCCGTGAGGCAACGGCGAATTTTGTGAACGACAGCGTCCGGGTGATCGTGTGCGGCCGGCCGCTCAACACCGAAGAACGGAACGCACTCACCGCGGCAAAGACATGGTTTGAAGAATACCATGTGGCCCAGTCGGCGGTCGCGGTCATCGCACACAAGGAAAATCCCGTTAAGGAGCTCCGGGTGGGACAGGCGGAAAGTCTGTTTACGGCCCAGGCGACGTCCTGGCCGGGATGGCGCGCGGGCGGGACGGTTGATCTCGTGGTGGGAGGGATCAACTCCAGCACCAATGAGGTGTTCAGGCGGATGATTCTGCAGGGCGAATCCTTCGCCCTGTCGGCGACGCCGACGCCTTCCAGCAGCGATCTGATCGAGCACGTTCGCACCACGCGAAATGCGCTGGGCATTGTCGGGGTCGGCTGGCTGAAGGGAATAGGGCAGGACGTGTCGGTCCTGGGGCTTTCCCGCCCCGGTGTGGCGGCAGATTCCACGCAGCCCGTGGGACGGGCCTATACGCCGGCGCAGGGATATGTGTACAAGGGGTACTATCCCGTATCGTCGCCGGTGTATATCTACACCCGCGAGATCGACAGGAACATCAGTCTGGGGTTCATTTCCTTTGCCACGAGCGTCGAAGGTCAGAAGGTATTTCTGGATAATGGCCTGGTGCCGGTGACAATGCCGGTCCGGCTCATTCAACTTACATCGGAGCAGGTGAACTAAGATGAAACGCGCACTCTTGATAATACTGGTCGGATGTGTTGTGGAGTACGGATACAGCCAGGAGTTTCTCGCGAGGGCGAAAGCAGCGCTCGTCGCACGGGACACCACGGCAGCAATCCCGCTGTTCGAACAGGCACTGAAGGCCGGCCAGAAGCCAGGCGAGGCTCATCATGCGCTCGGGGCGATAGCTCTCGCCCGCCTGCAGATACCCGATGCGGTCCGGCACCTCGAAGAGGCGGTGCGGATCGACGACGAGAATGTCGACGCCCTGCGCAGGCTGGGAGAGGCATATGTGCTCAACAAGAACCTGGCGGGTGCGATGACGCAGTTCCGGCTTGCGGCGAAGCTTGCGCCGAAGGACGGCACGGTGGCGGCGTCGTACGGGAAGGCGCTCCTTGCCGCCGATTCGATCGATGCCGCGATCGTTCAGCTGACGCGGGCCAAGGAGTACACGCCGGATGATCCCGCCATCTATGAATCGCTGGGCGACGCATTCGCCAAACAAAACGTCATCCCCATGGTGGTCATGAATTACCAGCGGGCGATCGAGCTGGATCCGGCCAATACGGATCGCCGCATCAAGCTGGCCTCGGTGTTTGAGAAGAACAGACAGTACACGGAGGCGGTCCGGGAGTTCGATGAGATCATCAAGCGCGATTCGTCGAATGCGGACGCGCACCGGCAGAAGGGAAACATCTATCTTCGCGCGAAGCTCTACAAGCAGGCAGTGCCTGCGTTGCGCACGTTTACAGAACTCCGCCCGAAATCTGTGGAAGGGTCGGTGCTGTACACCAAAGCGCTTTCCGGTGCAGGAGACTATGCAGAAACCATCACGGAAGCGATGCGCTCACTTCGGCTGGATTCGAACAACGTAGAGATCTGGCGCCTCCTCGCACAGGCGCAGGTAGAGGAGCGGCAGTACCAGGACGCGTTGTGGTCGTACGAGACCCTGAGGCGGAGGAATGCGTTTGAAGCGGAAGATCAGGGTCAATACGGATTGGCTCTGTTCAGACTAGGGCGGGATGAGGATGCGTTGCGGTCGTTGTTGGAAGCTGTGGCGCTGGATTCCACGAACTGCGACGCGTATTTCAGTCTGGGCAGCATCTACATGAAGAAGCAGGACTACGCCACTGCGGCGGCGATGTTCGACAAGCGCATAGCATGCGACCCGAAGTCGATCTCCCTTGCCGCGTACCTGAACGGCGCCGCATCGCACATGCAAGTGAAGAACTATGCCCGCACGCGGGAGCTCCTGACAAAGGCGATTGAGCTCAAGCCGGATTTCCTGCAGGCGCGTCTCTGGCTTGCGCGGTATTATGCACAAGTGGATTCGCTTGAAAACGCGAAAGCCGAATACGACGAGGTTCTGCGCCAGATCGGCACGGAAACCGAGAAATTCAAGAGGGAAGCCGGAGAGGCGCATTTCCTGCTGGGGATGTACTATTTCCGGAAGCAACAGTTCGGATCGGCGATCGAGTCCTTCCGCCGGGCGTCGACATATGGGCAGGACAACGCCAGTTTGCGGCTGACCTGGGGTCAGGCGGTGTTGCAGACGCTAGACCGGGACGGCGGCACTGAGTCGGGGTCGCCCAATGCGATCAAGATCCAGGAGAGCATCAAGCATTTCCGCCGTGTCATAGATCTCGAGTCGAACAATGCCCAGGGGCATTTGTGGCTGGCTCAGGGGTTGATCCAGTCGCGCGTTCCGGGCGATGACAAGAGGAATGCGGAGATCAAGGAGGAAGCTTGCGGTGAGCTTCGCAAGGCATTGAGATACGATCCACGCAACGAGGATGCGAAGAAGTCCATGGAGAGGATCGGCTGCACGGGGGCGAACTAGGGGGGGAACGGCTGCAAGCCGTCGGTATGAAGGAAAGAGGGAGCCGGCTTCAGATGAAAGCCGGCTCCCTCTGTTTCTGTATGTTATTGTCTTATAACGAGTTGCGAGCTTCAACCACTACGTCAGGGTATGTGTCTATAGGTTGGTGCTTGATCGGGAACAATTATCGCCGTACATTGGTTAAGACAAGTAAATCAGCCAAATCGTCTAAATCGGACTACGAAAGCGTGGGTAGATTCATGGCAGGGAAAGAAGCGAAGAAGAGAATCGACGAAAGCCTCCGGCACAAGAAATTCACCGAAGAGATGGTGCCGTACATGGACATGCTGTACAGCTACGCGTTCTACCTTTCAAACGACCGTGAACAGGCGAACGATCTGCTGCAGGACACGTTCATGAAGGCCTATCGTTTTTACGACAGGTTTGAATCGGGTACGAATGCAAAGGCGTGGCTCCATCGCATCATGAAGAACACCTACATCAACGAATACCGGCGCACGCACCGCTTGCCGGAGATCGTGGAGTACGACGAGCACATCTCGGCCTATCAGATGATCGGGAGGGGGGACGGCGCGGACAACGATCTGCGGACGATGCTGGACACGCAGATGTTTGACGATGATATTACCAATGCGCTCGCGGCGCTGCCGGAGAAATTCAAGAGCATCATCGTACTGCGGGATATTGAGGACATGCCCTACGAGGAGATCGCCGAGGTGCTGGAAATTCCCATCGGCACCGTGCGTTCGCGGCTCCACAGGGCACGCGCGCTGCTCTTCGACCGGCTCAAGGAGTACGCCCGTCAGAAGGGGTATGCGGTAGGCGAGCGTTTTGTTCCGGCAGATCTGGCCCTGGCTTCATGATCAGTTCGACCAGGTGGCGTATCACGGCAGCCGTCGCACCCCAGATGACGCGTCCGTTGTATCGATACACCCAGATTTCCCTGGGCACGCCGCCAGCTATGCGGAATTCCCGTTCGGCGTTCGCGGGCTCGCAGAAGAATCGTAGCGGAACATAGAATGCTTCGGCGACCTCGTGCGCATTGAGCTGCAACCGGGGGCGTTCACGTAGCAAGCCCACCACCGGCGTGATCACGAAACCCGTCGGCGTTGCCAGATCGTCCAGCAGGCCGCAGAGCTCCACCGCCGACGGGAGCAGGCCTATCTCCTCTTTCGCTTCCCGCAGTGCCGTGTGCGTGCGGTCGCAATCTCCGGGATCCACCATGCCGCCCGGGAATGCGATCTGGCCTTTGTGCGTCTCGACACGATCGGTCCGTTGCGTGAGCAGGAGGTCCGGTTCCGCGTGCTCATAGACAATGGGCACCAGCACGGCAGATCCGATGAGATCCTCTCTTTCGACCACTGTGCGCCGTGATGCCAGCTGATGCGCCAGCACGACCGATCGTATATGTTCAGCGGCCAGCATGTTCATGTGAAGAAGATACCAAACTCGGCTCCCAGGTGCAAAGACGGGCTTTGGCGTGGCGGGCACGCTTCACACCCGAGGCGAAACAAGCCGGCACTGCAAGTACAGCGGCGACCCGTGGATGTGCCAGATTGCATGTTGGGGCCAACGTGTCTATATTAAAGATAATCGGACTTCTGCACGTTCACGTCGAATGAGGAAGTATGCACGAGCGGGAAATCCGCGTTGAGGGCATGACCTGCCAGCATTGCATCATGGCCGTGAAAAAAGAGCTTGACAAAGTTCCCGGTATCACGGTGAAAGTCGTACGTGTCGGGGCCGTGGTGTATGCGTCGGATGATGTCGATCGCGCAGACGCGCGTGTCAGGGACGCCATTACCGCGGCAGGATATACTCCGGCGCCTTGAGCATCTTTCCGGTGCTCCGCGCATCATTGACGTGCAGAGGCGGTTCGCATAGTGTCAGTTCTGCATACGATCGATATTGCCCACCCCCCGCGGCCCGCAGAGATCGTGGAGGAGGAATTGGAGGAAGCCTGGCATCTCGTGCGCCGCTCGCGGCAGTTACGCCTCCTCAAGATTGTTCATGGATACGGGAGCACCGGCCGCGGAGGCACCACGCGCACGGTGGTCCGCAACTGGGCATTCGCGCACCGCAGGCATTTCCGGGCCGTCATCGAGGGGGAACGATACTCCCTCTTTGACGAGGACACGCAGGCCGTCCGGCAGGCGCTCGGAGCCTACAATGACCCCGATCTCGGAGGGGGCAATCCCGGCTTGACAATCCTCTGGGTACACTAACCACACATTCAGACCCTCATGCGCACATCCCGACTGTTTCTGGGCCTTCTGCTGCTTGCACCTTCACTGTACTTCGCCGTCGCTCAGGAAGACTGGCGCACCGATTACGAACGCAGCGGCGGTGAACGCACCCCGCGCTACGCCGAGACCATTGCATACTGCCGCCGTTTGGCTTCGGCTTCCCCGTGGGCGCGCTATTCCACCTTTGGGATGAGTCCGCAGAATAGGCCCCTGCCTTTGCTGATCGTATCCACAACCGGTGCCTTTACCCCTGCCGATGCGGAGAGAGGGAACCAGGCAGTCGTGTTGATCCAGGCCGGGATTCACGCGGGGGAGATCGACGGCAAAGACGCGGGACTCATGCTCCTCCGGGACATTCTGATCCTCAAGAAGGATGTTGCCCTGTTGGACAGCGTCGTCCTCCTCTTCGTGCCGATCTTCAACGTTGACGGGCATGAACGGTTCGGGCCCTACAACCGGATCAACCAGAACGGACCGGCGGAGATGGGGTGGCGGACCACGGCGCAGCGCCTGAATCTGAACCGGGACTACATGAAAGCCGATGCCCCGGAGATGCGTGCCATGTTGCGGCTCTTCAACGAATGGCTCCCCGATCTCTACATCGACTGTCACGTCACGGACGGCATCGACATGCAATACGATGTCACGTATGCCACCGAGCTCGGCCCCAACCTGGATCGCCGGATTGTACGGTGGGTCGAGAATTCGTACCTGCCTCCGGTTCTCAAGGCGGTGGAGTCCGCTGGGCACCCCATCTTCTGGTATGTGTTTCCCCGGGAAGAGCTCGACTTGAGCAAGGGGATGGGAGGCGGCTCGGCCCCGCCCCGGTTCTCCACCGGCTATGCCGCGCTGCACAACCGTCCGTCGCTCCTCATCGAAACACACATGCTCAAACCGTACCGCACGCGCGTGGACGCGACCTATCACCTTCTCCGCGCCTCATTGGAGGCCGTCAGCCGAAACGCTTCGCAGTTGAGGTGGGTCGTCCGAGCGGCTGACCGGGATCGCACGACATACCGTGAAGAAACCACCCTGCATGTGGGATTGAAGCATGGTCTGGATTCCTCCTACACCAAGAGGCGTTTCAAAGGGATCCGTCACCGGATCGAATCCGGCGGCGTTTCCGGAAGCCCGCATATCATGTACACCGGCGAACCGTATGAGCTGGACATTCCCTTCTACGACCGGATTGTGGTAACAGACTCCGTCGCGGTGCCGGCTGCGTACATCATTCCACCTGAGTGGCAACGTATTCCGGAGGTGCTGGCGGTCCACGGTATCACGTTCCGGCAGACTGTCCAGGCGGAGACGCTCAGCGTGGAAGCGACCAGGTTCAGCGACATCCGTTTCCCGGTCAAGCCGTACGAGGGGCGCCAGACGGCATCGTACAAGACCCGGCAGTTCAAGACGCGGCTACTCTTCCCTGCGGGGAGCATTGTGGTTCCGATGAATCAGCGCGCGTCGCACGTCGCGGTGCATTTGCTGGAACCGCGGAGCGAAGATTCCTTTGCGGCGTGGGGGTTCTTCAACTCCATCTTCGAGCAGAAGGAATACGCCGAAGACTACGTGATGGAGTCGGTGGGCAAGAGCATGTTGCAGGCCGATCCCGAGCTCAGGGCGGAGTTCGTCGGGTTGATCGCTTCGGATACAAGCTTCGCACGCAGTGCCTCACGACGGCTGAACTGGCTCTATCTCCATTCGCTCTGGGCGGATTCCGCGATGAATGTGTATCCGGTGGGGAGGTTGAACGCAGAGACGCTGAAGGGTTTGCGCACGGCGGAATTCAAGAAGCCCTGACCGCCTGTCCGGCAAGCAGTTCTTCGTACAACTCTTCCAGGCGGTCAATCTGCTTTTCCTGGTCGAACAGTTCTTCCACACGCTTCCGGCCTGCAACGCCCATACGCTTGCGGAGGGGTGCATCCCCGAGGAGTTTCCTCATCCCTTCCGCAAGCCGTCGCGCATCCTTTGGCGGGACCATGATGCCGGTCTCGCCGTCCACCACGATATCCACCACCCCGTCGCAGTTGGTCGCAACGACCGGCAGTGTCATTGCCATTGCCTCGATCAGCACCACGCCGAAGGATTCCGCATGGGACGGGAACACCAGGATATCGAATGCGGCCATCACTGACGGGATTTCTGCGCGGTAACCGAGGAACGTAACGACTTCGTCGAGGCCGCGTTCATGCGCCATCGTGCGTATGCCGGCCGCATACGCTTCTTCTCCGTGGCTTGCTTCCCCCACGATCGCAAGGTGGAACACCAATCCTTCCTCTCTTAGCATCGCAGCTGCGTCGATCAGCTCCTCATGCCCCTTCCCCGGGGAGAATCTTCCGACGAACCCGAAGAGGGGCATGGATTTCTCAATGCCCAGCGACTGCCTCACCGCCTCCCTGTCCGCTTTTGCCGGGTCAAAGAGTGTGAGATCCACCGCATCATGGAAAGTCCGGACCTTGGCGGGTGCGACGGGGGTTGTGGCGATGACGTTGCGGTGTATGACGTCGGAGATGGCGAGCACACGCTGAAGGCGTCCGTACGTGTAGCGGTGGAGAGGGTCGCGCTTGGTGATATACGATCCCACGCGTTTGCTCAAGATCAACGGGCAATGGCGTCCGGAGAGATGCTGCGCGGGAACCGCTGTGGCGAGGTCGCGCGAGTGCTGGCAGTGTACGATGTGTATGGCCTGGTCCCGCAGGAAGCGGCTGAGGCGCCAGATAAGGACAGGATGCGCGTATCCGGTGACGTTGAGCGGGAGGAGATGGAACGGATACCGGGAGGCCTCTTGGAAAAGGCGGGTGTGTTCGGGCGCGCCGAGCCAGACATGGTGGCCGCGCTCATGCAACCGCCGGGAAATCTCAAGGGCCTGCATTTCCAGTCCCCCCCAGGAAGCGGAGAAACAGGTCTGAAGGATGTTGAGGGGGGTGTGCATGAGTTCGTGGACGTCGTTCCGGAAGCGCACGGGCCAAGGGCAAGTGATCTCGCCGCGATCCTAGCACCTGACAAAGCAGAGGAGAGAAGAATCCGTGGATTCAACTCTCCTCGCCCAAGTACGCTACCGCCTCTGCCAGCTGGTACTGACTCTGTATGATGCTACGGCCCTGAAGCGCGGTGCCGACCTGTGTCAAGCCCGCTGGTTCATGAGCGGCACATCGCGCTTGTCGTGGCCGAGATAGACCTGCCGCGGCCGGGCGATCTTCTGCTCGCTATCGTCCAGCATCTCAGCCCATTGCGCGAGCCATCCGGACATGCGCCCGATGGCGAAGAGCACAGGGAACATCGCAACCGGAAAACGCATGGCCTGGTAGATCAGGCCGGAGTAGAAGTCGACGTTCGGGTAGAGCTTCCGCTTGACGAAATAGTCGTCCTGCAGGGCAATGCGCTCGAGCTCCAGCGCGATATCCAGCTTGGCGTCGCGCCCAGTGACTTCGAACACTTGCTCGGCGAGCCGTTTGATGATAGACGCGCGCGGATCGTAGTTTTTGTAGACGCGGTGGCCAAACCCCATCAACCGGCCTTTGCCTTCCTTCACGTCCTTGATGAACCCGGGAATTTTGTCTTTCGAACCGATTTCATCCAGCATGCGGAGCACCGCCTCGTTTGCGCCTCCGTGCAAGGGGCCGTAGAGCGCGGCAGCCGCCGCCGCAGCAGCGCTGTAGGGATCGACATGAGAGCTCCCCACGCCGCGCATGGCATTCGCGCTGCAATTCTGTTCGTGATCTGCATGCAGGATGTACAGAACATCCAGGGCCTTTTCCAGCACGGGGTGGGGCTGATACTTCGGTTCCGCGATGCGGAACATCATGTTGAGGAAGTTCCCGGGATAGGAGAGGTCGTTGTCAGGATGGACGTACGGCATGCCGACGCTGTGACGGTAGGCGAACGCGGAAATGGTCGGGGCCTTGCCGATCAGCCGGTAAAATGTCATTTGCCGCTCTTCCTTGCTCTCGATGTGCTTCGCCGACGGGTAGAATGTCGACAATGCCGCAAGGCCGCTAACGAACATGCCCATCGGGTGCGCGTCGTGGTGGAACCCATCCATGAGCTTCTTGAGGTTCTCATGAACAAATGTATGGGTGGTGATATTCTTCGTCCACTCTGCGAGCTGCGCTTTGTTGGGAAGCTCGCCGTAGATCAGCAGGTACGCCACCTCCAGGCAGCTGCACCGTTCCGCCAATTGTTCGATGGGATATCCCCGGTACCGGAGAATCCCCTTGTCGCCGTCGATAAACGTAATCTTGCTCTTGCAGGAGGCGGTATTCATGAAGGCAGGGTCGTACGTCATCATGCCGAAATCGTCGGGGTTTACCTTGATCTGCCGCAGATCGGTGGCACGGATGGTGTCGTTTTCGACAGGCACTTCGTAGGACTTGCCTGTCCGGTTGTCCGTGATGGTGAGCGAGTTCTTCTTCACTTCGCCTTGGGCCTGCATGATGGGTCTCCTTTGGGTACGTGGTAGCTCAACTGACAAGGCACAGAGATTGGTCTCGACGGATGGAACAGGGAGTTTCCTCGTGCGGCACGCCGGATCCCGGAATCCCGGCGCGCTGCACCGAGGAACATAACAAAAAACATGTTGAAAAACCAAACACTTTCGATTTTACTTCTTCGGATATGGTGGCACAGGCGGGAACGTAAAGGGCTGTTCCTGGATCTTCCGGAGAAGCACCTCGATGGCCTTGTCGAGCTGGAGATCCTTGCCGGCCATGACGGATGCGGGGTCGTTCTCGATGAGGATATCCGGTTCGGCGCCGTGGTTCTCCACGAGCCAGGTGCCATCTTTCCCAAAGAACGCATTATTGGACTGCTGAACGGTGCCGTTGTCGATGGTCAATTGACCGTTTACGATGCCGACCAGGCCTCCCCATGATGGAACGCCTATCACGGTCCCCAGTTTCCGGGCTTTGAAGTGCTCGATGAATGCCTCGCCATCCGATCCGTTAAGCTCGTTTGACAGGGCGGCGTAGTGTGCTGAGGAGGCGGTGCCGGGATACCGGAAGGGGACCATGTTACGGAGGACGTTGTTGGCGACCATTTTCCGCTCGAGTTTGTCGATCAGGAAATACTCTGTCCACCCTCCCGAATTCCTGCGCACGTCGATGATGAGTCCGTCCTTGTACCGGAATGCACGCCAGAATTTGTCGAATTCGCCAATGCCTCCGTCGCCCATCGCGGTAATGTGCATGTACCCGATCTTTCCGCCCGATGCCTTCAGCACGTAGTTGACGTTTTCCGTCAACCATCGAAAATACCTTAACTGGCCGTTGTACCGGTCGGGCACGATTTCGTAGGTGCGTGCGCCCTGGCGGGTTGGAACGTTGTTGACGGTTACGGAAACCTTCTGTCCGGGAGTGATCTGCAGATGCTTGTAGAAGTCTGCGGGTGGTTTGACGTCAACGCCGTTGATGGCGATGAGATAATCACCTTCCTTGAGGTCGATATCCGGCCTGGCGAGAGGCGCCTTCAGATTGAGGTTGTACTCCGTCGGCCCGTAGATCTTGTCGAAGCGGTAGTAGCCGGTTTTGGCGTCCGGTCTCACATCGGCTCCCAGCCATGCGGAGATGACGGGAGATTTCGGCGCGGTCTCGGGTCCCATGTCGCCGCCCCCGATGTAGGTATGCGACACACACAGCTCTCCGACCATCTGCTGCAACACCCAGTTGAGGTCATCCCGCGAAGAGATATCTCCGAGGTAGGAGCGGTATGTCTCGCCCATCTTCTTCCAGTCTCTGCCGTGCATGTTCTCGTCGTAGAAGAAGTCCCGGTACCACCGCCAGGTGTCGCTGAAGATCTGGTTCCATTCGGCCCGGGCGACGACGGTATACGGGAGGATTCCTGTGGCGACCTTTTCGCCCGTCGCTTTGGTCTTGAACGCCTGTTCCGGCGTTGTCAGGTACAGGTCGTCGTTGCGGCGGATGAGGAGGTGTTCGCCGCTCGTCGAAAGCGAAAACTCCCGGATGTTGTCTGTGAGCGTAACTTCCTTTTCCTGCGCCATGTCGAAGATATGGAGTTGCCACTTCGTCGCGCCTCCCGGTTTGAAGATCTCCTCATATTCCGCGTCGGTGAAGCGGGGGACAGAGCACCAGAAGACCTTGCCCTTCCCTGCCCGGAGGTAGAAGTAGTTCCCTGACGCGACGGGCAGCGGGAACGTGCGCTGTTGCAGTCCGTCGGTGTCGATGCGGAATCCTTCGCCCTTGCCGGGGGTTGTGCGCGCAACGGAGTCGGCGAACGGCGGTTTCTGTCCGGCAAGCAATTGCACGGCCATGACCTGGTACGGGGAATGGATGACGTGGTTGTCTTCATAGAAATCCATCTGCACGTCAAAGTTGCGGCTCGAGAGATAGTAGAGGTACTTACCGCCAGCATCGAATCGCGGACTCAGGTTGTCGAAGAAATCTTCCGTGACTGCGTACCTTCTGGATTGCTCCAGGGAGTAGACAAAGATCTGGCTGTTCCGGTTGAACTGGACGTGGGAATACGTCACCCATTTGCTGTCGGGCGACCAGGCGTAGTCCGCTATCTCCCAGTAGAACTCGTCGTTCTTCAGCTGGTTCGATTGATCGATGCGCGTGAGCTTTTTCGAAGGGACGTCAAGGACGAACAACGCATTGTCCTTGTTGCCGAAGAGGAGTTTGGATCCGTCGGGGGACCATACGCAGCGGTAGACGGTCCGGTCCAGGGTGGTCGTAAGCTGTGTCCACTCTCCGCCCGGCAGGGGTTGCGTATAGAGCTGGTATTCGCCGGACTTGTCGGAAAAGAAAGCCACGGTCTTTCCGTCGGGTGAAACGGCCGGATGCATCTCGCGCGTGCCCGGCGTGAACGAGAGGTTCGTCGAGAGTTTCTTGTCAATCTGCACGCGGAAGAGGTCTCCGCGGGCCTCCAGGAGGAGCGTCTCGCCGTCGGGGGCGATATCGGCCGAATGGAGATACTCCCGTGCGTCGATCGTGCGCGTCCGGCTGATCCACCGATCGCTCGGAATCTGAACGGAAATTTTCCTGATCGACCGCGACTGGACGTCCATGACATGCAGGTAGCCGTTGTACATAAACACCACGGATGTACCGTCGGTGGAGGGCATCATGACATCGAAGTCAGCGTACTGCGTGAGCGGAGTCACCTGGCGTGTGGAGAGATCCTGCGCATAGAGGTTCGAGGTTCCGGTGGTGCGGTCGGAGACGAAGTACATCGTGTTCCCGATCCACATCGGGTAGCTGTTTTTCCCGACATAGTCCGAGACCGGGGTAAAAGCTCTGGTGGGAAAATCGTACCGCCAGATATCCTGGTAGCGTCCGCCCTTGTAGCGTTTCCAGTAGTACTCCTCGCTGCCACGGCGGGCATAGAGGATGGATGTGCCGTCGGCGGAGAAGCTGCAACGGACGCCGCGATCCAGCGGGAAGCATTCCGGGAGGCCCCCCTGGGCATCCACGAAGTAGAGGTTCGGGTCACGGCCATTTGCGTTTTCGAACATGGAATTGAAGACCACGCGTTTCCCGTCGGGCGTCCAGCAGATGGCCAGAGCGCTGCCCGGCATATAGGTGAGGCGAGTAGGTTCGCCGCCGGTGGAAGGCATACGGTACACGGCCTGGGGGCCATCATAGGTTGCCGAGAACGCCAGCTGGCTGCCGTCGGGGGAGAACCGGGCTGCCGTTTCGACGCCGGGATGATTCGTGAGGCGGATGGCTGTGCCGCCGGAGGCCGGAACGGACCAGAGATCTCCTTCGTACGTGAACACGATGGTAGAGCCGTGGATGTCGGGTGAACGCATGAACCTGCCTTCTTCCGCCCCGGGGGCGAGGAGCGGAAACAGTACGGCAAGCGCAGCTATGCAGGCGCTGCATCGCATAGGAAAACCTCCTGATGGAAAATGAACAGTGATTATGGTGAGCGGATATGCTGTGGTTTACGGGGCTTCGCGGGGGCCGATGGGTACGGGGCGGAGTAGCCGCCCCCTCGACCGTGCGACCTGCGATTGACTATCGGTTTCACCATCGCCGTTGGCCGGCATGATGCGCGTATAGGTGCCGTCGGCTGCGAGGGCGCGCGCGCGAACGCGGTCAGCGAGGGCTGACATGAGCACCTCGTCTTTGATCTGTTGCACCAGCCTGGGGTCATCGACGGGAAACATCAATTCAACCCGCCGGTCCAAATTGCGTCCCATCAGGTCGGCGCTGCTCAGATACATCTCCGGTTTTCCGTTGTTGGCGAAGTAGAAGACGCGGCTGTGCTCGAGAAAGCGACCGACGATACTGATGACGCGGATGTTCTCGCTGACTCCCGGAATGCCCGGCCGGAGGCAGCAGATGCCGCGAACGATCAGGTCAACGCGCACGCCTGCCCGGGAGGCGGCATACAGCAATTCGATGATTCTGGGATCGGTCAGGGAGTTCATTTTGAGGATCATCTCCCCCTGTTTGCCCGCGCCGGCGTGTCCGATCTCCCGCTCGATGAGTGCCGAAATCTGTTTCCGCAGGTTCACCGGTGCCACAGCGAGCTTGCGGTAGGTCTCGCGTTGCGAATAGCCGGTAAGGAAATTAAAGACTTCCGTAGCGTCGTCCGTGATCTCTTCGTTGCAGGTGAAGAAGCTCAGGTCGGTATAGATGCGCGCGGTGACGGGATTGTAGTTGCCGGTTCCCAGGTGCACGTACCTGCGCAACCCTTCGGGTTCCTTGCGGATCACCAGCGCCATTTTCGCATGGGTTTTCAAGCCGACCAGGCCGTACACCACATGCACTCCGGCGCGTTCCAGCTGTTTTGCCCATCCGATGTTGTTCTCCTCGTCGAACCGTGCTTTCAGTTCTACAAGGACGGCGACCTGTTTTCCGCTTTCCGCGGCCTGGATGAGCAGGGGCACGAGCGGCGATTCCTTGCCGATCCGGTAGAGCGTTTGTTTGATGGCCAACACGCCCGGGTCGGCGGCTGCGTTCCGGATAAATTGCACCACCGGCGCGAAGGAATCGTACGGATGGTGGAGCAGCACATCTCCGCGGCGGATGACGCTGAACATGTCTTCGGCTTCCTCGTCGGGGATGAGCAACGCCGGATGGTGCGGCGTGTCCTTCAGGTCAGGCCGTTGGATCTTGAGGAGCTGCATAAGGTGGCTTAACCCGAGCGGGGGAGTGAGCTCGTACACGTCTGTCTGTTCCGCTTCCAGGTTTTCCAGGAGGATGTCCTTGATCCGGGAAGGCATGGTCCGTTCCACGCCCACGCGGACCACCGAGCCAAAGCGGCGAAGGCGGATGGATTCCTCAATGGAGGCCAGAAGGTCGTCGGCTTCATCCTCCTGGATCTCAATGTCTGCATTGCGGGTAACGCGGAAGGTATAGGACTCTTTGACCGTCATGCCGGGAAAGAGGATGGCCAGATTCTCGGCGATGAGGTCCTCGATCCAGACAAACCGCATGCCCGGGCCGCCTTCGGGGATGCCCGGAATGGCCACGAGCCGGGGGAGGACATCGGGCACTTTCACGCGTGCGAAGCGCTCTTCCCCTTTTGGTCCGATCACCACCACGGCCAGGCTCAGGCTCAGGTTGGAGATGTACGGAAAGGGGTGGCCAGGATCGAAGGCAAGCGGCGTGAGCACGGGAAAGATCTCCCGCGTGAACAGGCCGGTCAATGCCTGATGCTCTTCCGGGGTGAGTTCGTGCATCCGGAGGAGCTGGATGCCGGCGGAGGCCAGCCGCGGATGGAGGTCCTTCCAGAAACAGGCGGTCATGTCCTGCAGCATCAATGCCACGCGCTCGTGGATTGCCGTGATCTGCTGCAACGGCACGTGGCCGTCCGGCGAGAGGTCGACGACGTTTGCGAGGAGCTGTTCCTTGATCGCCGCCACGCGGATCATGAAGAACTCGTCGAGATTCGAGCTGACGATGGCCAGGAACTTTGCGCGTTCGAGCAGGGGGTG
>JADLEA010000101.1 GCA_020846365.1 Bacteroidota bacterium | reverse complement strand
GCCGTGCAATCTCTGCGCCCTTCCGGTTGATCTCGTAAACCCGCGATTCGAGCCCGTACGGCGCAAGCTTGAACCGGTTCGCACCGAAGGTGTTTGATTCGATCACGTCCGCCCCGGCCTGCACGTAGTCGCGGTGTATCTCTGCCACAAGGTCCGGATTAGTCAGGTTCAGCTCGTCGAAGCAGGTGTTGATGTAGATCCCCTTCTCATACAGATATGTGCCCACGCCTCCGTCAAACACGATCACTTCGTCCTGCAGACGTTCCCGGAACGGCTTCATGATTGACCTGACCTCAATGCGAATGAATGATTGAAAACATTATACGAACTTTTCCAGACAAATTGTCAAACCTTGATTCTCGGAGAGGAAATCCATAGGTTCCTGAACCTTCGCCGCACAGTGATCAGTACATCTTGCATGGAATCAAGAGGAGCCGCGTTGTCCACTTCCGTACTTTCGACCGAACGGGACCGTTCCAGGGTTCCTGATGCTTTTCTCTGGGATCTCACGCCGGTGTACCCGGACTTTGCCGCCTGGACGCGTGCAAAGGATGCATTCGTCCAGGAGCTTCCCCGCATCGACGCGTTCCGGGGGACTCTCGGAAACTCCGCCGGAACTCTGCGGGATTGCCTGGAGTGCATCGCCGGACTCACCAAGACCTACGCACGTCTGTACACCTACGCCGCCGCACACGCCGACATTGATACGAAGGACGCCGGGTTCCTCGCCCGCCAGCAGGAAATCACGCAGATCGGCACCGACATGAGCTCGCGCGCTGCGTTTGTCGAACCCGAACTGCTCCGGCTGGGAAAAGAGAGCATCAGCGCGTTTCTCGCGGCCGAACCGGGCCTGGCGGTGTATCGTCACATGCTGGATGACGTGTTGCGGCGCAAGGAGCACACCGGTACTGAATCCGAGGAGACCCTGATCGCCGAGGCCGGCCTCATGGCCGATTCGTCCGGTTCAATCTACACCGTCTTTTCGAACGCCGATTTTCCCTTCGCTGAAGTGACCCTTTCCGACGGCAAGACCGTCAAGCTGGATAAGGCGGCCTTTCCGCTCTACCGGACAGTCCCCAACAGAGAGGATCGTAAGAAGGTGTTCTCCGCGTACTTCGGCCGGCTGCATGAATACCGCCGTACGTTTGGGACGCAACTCTATGCCGAGGTGAAGAAGAACCTCTTCTACCGTCGTGCACGGAAGTATGACTCCTGCCTGCACAGCGCTCTGCACGCGCACAACATTTCTCCCGATGTGTACCATGCGCTCATTGCGAATGTCCGGGAGGCCATCCCCGTGTTTCACCGGTATCTGGATTTGCGACGCCGGCTCCTCGGAGTCGAGACGTTGCACTACTACGATCTGTACGCTCATGTCGTCCCCGACCTTGCCCTCGAGTATGATTTCAGCAAAGCCAGAGGGCTCATTCTGGATTCCATCCGGCCGCTGGGAGAGGAGTACCGGACGGTTGCGCAGCGGGCATTCGGGGAGCGCTGGATGGACGTCTATCCGAGCGAAGGGAAAATCGGCGGCGCCTATTCAAACGGTGCGGTATACGACGTGCATCCCTACATCCTCCTGAACTACAACGGCAAGTACGACGACGTCAGCACCGTGACCCATGAGCTGGGACACACGATGCACAGCTACTTCTCCAACTCCCGGCAACCCTACGCCACCTCGCAGTACTCCATCTTCGTGGCGGAAGTGGCTTCCACATTCAACGAAGCGCTGCTGCTGGAGCATATGCTGAAAACCGTCACCGACCCACGCATCCGCCTCACCCTGCTGGTCAACTACCTGGACGGTCTCAAAGCCACGCTTTTCCGCCAGACCCAGTTCGCGGAATTCGAGCTGCGCATACACGAAACCGCCGAGGCCGGGCAGTCGCTCACGGGCGATTCGCTTGAAGAGCTCTACGGGGGGTTGACGCGCGAGTACTACGGACATGACCGCAACGTCTGTATCGTGGATGACGGCGTGCAGGCGGAATGGGCGGGCGTCCCACATTTCTACTACAACTTCTACGTCTTCCAGTATGCCACATCCCTGACGGCCTCCTCAGCCCTTTCCGAGATGGTGCTGGCGGGAGACCAGAACGCACTCCGGCGCTATATCGAATTGCTCTCGTCCGGCGGTTCCGATTATCCGATTGAGTTGCTGCGGCGGGCCGGCGTGGACATGACCACGCCGGATCCCTTTAGGATGTTGATGAAGAGAATGGAGCGGGCGATGCGGCAGGCGGAAGAGATCCTGCCTGCCGCAACGGTCAGGCCGGATATCTCCCCAGAAGCTTCTTGAGCCAACGGTGGAAAGCATGTATCGATTCCACCGGCTCAAGAAACATGAGAATACAATCTCCCTCTACAACGGATGCCCCTGCTGCACGGGCTGTTGCGGTCGCGGGCTTTGACTCCGAGCCCGGCTGCATCCAGATGTGCTTGATCCCTTTTGCCAGGCCCTCTTTCACGACGGCTTCCGTCGTCGCCGGGGGGACTACTGTGACGATTGAGCTCACCTCCGCCGGAAGCTCGGCCACCGACCTGTAGCATTTCTCCCCCTCCACCGTCTCCCGGACCGGGTGCACGGGGTAGACCGTAAACCCCTTTTGCTTCATCGTGCGGAAGACGGAGTTGCCAAACTTCTTCCTGTCCGCGGAAACGCCGATGACGGCGTACGCCTTGGAGGTGAAAAAGGACTCGATATCGGCCCTGCTGGTCATTCGAACACCTTTTCCAGTGCCTGATACTTGCTGTGCATGGTTTCAATCGCCTGAGCGATCTTTTTCTGATCGTTTGAGGACATCACCGCGCTGAGCTCTTTGACTGACGCCGACAGGGCCGCGCGCGCTGTGAGGAACGCTTCTTCCTTCTTCTTCATTCGAGCGGGAAGCTGGGCAGCGTCAAGCGAATCCATCTTGACCTGGAGGTTTGCCGCGGCTTGCGCGATCTTCTCTTTCTCGTTTTTGGGGAGGTAGTAGTGATAGAGCATGTACAGGTCAGCGTGAAACGCTTCGATTTCCTTCATCACGGGACGGATGGTACGAACCAGGCGTTCGTATTGCATATGCAGCTTTTCCGCCGCATCCAGTTTCGGCTGGGCCTCGGAACCCGCCATCGCCTGCTTGTATTCCGCAGCCACTGCCTGAAGGTTCTTGACACCCTCCTGCCAGACCGCTTTTTTGTCGCGGAGGATGCCGGGCAGTTCAGCTTTCGCAATCTCTTCCACCCCTGCCTCGATGGCCGGCACCAGCTCTTTCATCATTTCAGTGTCTTTTTCGGGCCAGGCATTGTGCCAGAGCTTGTAAATAGTGGCGTGGAACTTGCCCAGAGCCGGCACCTGTGCCTTGGTCTCGGCGGCGTGGGTGCTGTCATCATGCTGGCCCGCAAACGATGCGGTCCCCCACACAAGCACGCAGCAGACGATGGTTGACAAGAGCATCCGGATTTGCATAGGTTCTCCTCTGTGGACCGGAGCCGCAGGAAGCACATATCCCTTCCCGCGGCCCGGTGGTTTCGTATGTCCCGCAGAAGCACCCCGGGACATATTCTGGATTGACTCGTCGCCGGCTCATTCACCCCGTCCGGACGGTGATTCGTCCGGTGTGCCGGGGGTGCCGGCACGACGTTGTGATGCTATTTGTAGCGGTTCAGCGCCTTCATGTAGTTCGCGCGCTCGAAAGCGGACGGGTCCGCGACGGACTTCTGGCTCATGCTCCCACGCATCTGCTTCAGCGACACGTACTCATGTTCGATCAGCCAGCGATCCAGCTCTTCGACTACTTCGGTGATCCGTCCGGGGCCGTGCAGGAGCAGCGCCGAGCACATCTGTGTAACGTCGGCGCCGGCCATCACGAGCTTCACGACATCCTGGGCGCCGTGGACTCCGCTGGTTGCCGCGAGGCTTGCTTTGACCTTCCCGAAGAGCACCGCGATCCAGCGGAGCGGCATCCGGATCGCTTGGGAAGTGCTGAGGGTAACGTTCGGCACTACATCCAGCGCGTCGATATCCAGGTCCGGCTGATAGAACCGGTTGAACATCACGAGGCCGTTGACTCCCGCCGCATCCAGCCGCGCGGCCATGTTGGCCATGGAGCTGAAGAATGGGCTGAGCTTCATGGCGATGGGGATGGTGACCGTGGATTTCACCGCCTTCAGCACGTCGAGGTAGCGTTGTTCCACGACTTCGCCCGTGAGCTTTGCGTCGGTTGGAATGTAGTAGACATTCAGTTCGATCGCATCCGCGCCGGCGTCCTGTATCTTCCTGGCGTATTGGATCCATCCGCCGGTCGAGATGCCATTCAGACTGCCGATGATGGGGATGTCCACCGCTTCCTTTGCTTTCCGGATGTGTTCAATGTACTCTTCCGGACCGAGGTTGTATTCGGCGGTTTCCGGAAAGTAGGAAAGGGCCTCGGCAAAACTCTGTGTTCCGTACGAGAGATAGTGTTCGAGCTCTGCCGCTTCGTGGTGGATTTGTTCTTCAAACAAGGAGTACATCACGATGGCCGCCGCCCCCGCGTCTTCGAGCCGTTTGATGCCGTCAAGGGTCCGTGACAACGGGCTTGCCGACGGTACGATGGGATTTTTCAGGTGCAGGCCGAGATACGTCGTTGAGAGATCCATGTGCTCTTTTCCTGTCTGGGTAGTCAATGCGTGTGCTTAGTTAGACCCGGGTTTGGGAGCAGCAGCTTCCCATTCCTTTGCCGCTTCCTCGAACCACTTCCACCGGGCCTTGACATCTCCCTCCGCCAGACTCATGAGCCGTTTCGCTTCATCCGGCTTGCTCTTGGTGAGCATTTTGTACCTGGTTTCGAGATATGCATAGTCCTCGAAGCGGATCTTTGGCGGCTTCGAGTCGAGCTTCAGCGGGTTCTTCCCGTCGCGCACCAGCGTCGGATTGAACCGGTAGAGCGGCCAGTGACCGCTTTCCACTGCGGCTTTCTGGTTTCCCATGGCCCGGCCCATGTCGATACCGTGGGCGATACAGTGACTGTACGCGATGATCAGCGCCGGCCCGTCGTACGCATCCGCCTCAAGGAACGCCCGGATGGTCTGCAGGTCGTTCTGTCCCATCGCCACCTGCGCCACGTACACACCGCCGTAGGTCATGGCGATCTTGCCGAGGTCTTTCTTCGCAAGGGGTTTTCCGCCGGCAGCAAACTTCGCCACCGCGGAACGCGGGGTGGACTTGGACATCTGCCCGCCGGTATTGGAATACACCTCCGTGTCCAGCACAAGGATGTTCACGTTGCGGCCCGAGGCCAGCACATGATCCAAGCCGCCGAACCCGATGTCGTACGCCCAGCCGTCCCCGCCGATGATCCAGATGCTCCGCTTCACCAGGCCGTCGGCCAGGGTCAGCAGGTTCTTTGCTTCCGGCGAAGAGATTCCGGCCAACTTCTGCTTCAACGCAGCAACGCGCATGCGCTGTTCGTGAATACCGGCCTCATCCGCCTGGTCCGCGTTCAGCAGGGCAGAGGCCAGATCATCGCCGATCTGGGACGCAAGCGTGGTCACCAGTTCCTTGGCCATGGCCGTGTGTTTGTCCACCGTGAGCCGCATCCCCAGGCCGAACTCTGCGTTGTCTTCGAACAGGGAGTTGGACCATGCCGGGCCGCGGCCGTCTTTGTTCTTTGCCCAGGGCGTCGTCGGGAGATTGCCTCCGTAGATCGATGAGCACCCCGTTGCATTGGCCACGATGGTGCGGTCGCCGAACAGCTGGC
The DNA here is from genome assembly GCA_020846365.1 of Bacteroidota bacterium. Lineage (GTDB taxonomy): Bacteria > Bacteroidota > Ignavibacteria > UBA10030 > UBA6906 > JAGDMK01. The sequence continues at coordinate 10,183 of JADLEA010000101.1, read as the reverse complement.
TGACGAGCTTCACGTATGGCGTCTCGCCGCAGCCGGAGCAGGCGCCCGAGAATTCGAACAACGGCTCGAGGAACTGCGAACCCTTCACCGAATCCACCTTCACCTGGCGGCGGTCGATTTCCGGAAGGTTCAGGAAGAACTCGAAATTCGCGCGTTCGCCTTCACGAATCGGCGGCTGCGGGCTCATGTTGATGGCCTTCAGCCTGACTTCGGTCTTGTTCTTGGCCGGACAGACATCCACGCACAGTTCGCAACCGGTGCAATCTTCGGGGGCCACCTGGACCGTGTACTTCATCCCCTTGTATTCCGGTCCGCGGTAGTCCGTCGACTTGAACGTCGCCGGAGCGCCGGCAAGGGATTTCGGATCGTACACCTTGGTCCGGATCGCCGCATGCGGGCAGACCATCGCACATTTGTTGCACTGAATGCACGTGACGGTATCCCAGACAGGGATTTCAAGCGCGATGTTCCGCTTCTCCCACTGGGTCGTTCCGGTCGGGAACGTGCCGTCGACCGGCATCGCACTGACCGGCAGAAGATCCCCGAAGCCGGCGATGATCTGGGCGGTCACGTCCTTGACGAACTTCGGCGCCGTCTCCGCGACAACCGGAGGCATGGTGATGGAACTCGTGACCTTCGCCGGGACCTTGACTTCGTGCAGGTTGGCGATGGTCTGATCCACTGCGTCAAAATTCTGTTTGACGATCTGATCGCCCTTGCGTCCGTACGTCTTCTTGATGGAACTCTTAATCGCTTCGATGGCCTGAGCGCGTTCCAGCACACCGGAGATCGCGAAGAAGCAGGTCTGCATGATGGTATTCACACGCCCGCCCATCCCCGTCTGCGTTGCCACCTTGTAGGCGTCGATCACATAGAATTTGATCTTCTTCTGAATGATCTGCTCCTGGATCAGCTTCGGCAGATGCTCCCACACTTCGTCTGCACCATACATGCTGTTCAGCAGGAAAGTGCTTCCCGGCAGCGCGGTCTTCAACACATCAAACTTCTCGAGGAAGAACCACTGGTGGCAGGCAACGAACTTTGCGCCGCTGATCAAGTAGGTGGATCTGATCGGACGCGGGCCGAACCGGAGGTGGGACGTAGTGGTAGAACCTGATTTCTTGGAGTCGTAGACGAAGTATCCCTGCGCGTAGAATTCCGTGTCTTCGCCAATGATCTTGATGGAGTTCTTGTTCGCGCCGACGGTGCCGTCTGCGCCGAGTCCGTAAAAGATCCCGCGGAAGACATCGTCTGCTTCGGTGGAAAACGACGGGTCGAATTCCAGGCTGGAGTGCGTGACATCGTCAATGATGCCGACCGTGAAGTGGTTCTTTGGCTTGGGTTTCGCCATCTCATCGTAGACCGACTTCACCATGGCCGGAGTGAACTCTTTCGAGGAGAGGCCGTACCGGCCGCCGACAACACGCGGCATGGACTTGACCGGTCCCGTGCCGTCCATGATGCCTTCATTCAGCGCGCCGATGACGTCGAGGTACAGCGGCTCGCCAAGCGCACCGGGTTCCTTGGTCCGGTCCAGGACGGCAATCGATTTGACTGTCGCCGGAAGGGCGCCGAGGAAATGCTTCACGGAGAACGGACGGTAGAGGTGGACTTTGAGAAGACCGAGGTTCGCGCCTTTCTGGTTCAGGTACTCGACGGTCTCCTGTGCGGTTTCTGCGCCTGACCCCATGATCACGATGACCCGCTCCGCGGTCGGCGATCCGACATATTGGAAGAGCTTGTATTCGCGCCCGACAACCTTGGCAAACTTGTCCATCGCTTTCTGCACGATGTCCGGGCAGGCGAGATAGAACGGGTTGCAGGTTTCGCGTCCCTGGAAAAAGACGTCGGGATTCTGGGCCGTGCCGCGCATGACGGGACGGTCGGGAGAGAGTCCGCGTTGACGATGCGCGAATACCAATTCATCACTGATCAGCGCGCGCATGTCCTCATCGGCCAGCTGCTCGATCTTCTGCACTTCGTGCGAGCTGCGGAAACCGTCGAAGAAGTGGACGAACGGAACGCGGGCTTCGAGCGTCGCTGCCTGCGCGATGAGCGCAAAGTCCATGATTTCCTGAACGCTGTTCGACGCGATCAGACCGAACCCGGTTGTCCGGGTGGCGAGCACATCGCTGTGGTCGCCGAAGATTGAGAGCGCGTTGGCGGCGACGGAACGGGCGGACACGTGGAATACCGTGGAGGTGAGTTCTCCCGCAATCTTGAACATGTTCGGTATCATCAGGAGCAATCCCTGTGATGCCGTGAAGGTCGTGGAAAGGGCCCCGGTCTGAAGCGCCCCATGCACCGCACCCGCTGCACCCCCTTCACTCTGCATTTCAGTAACAGAAGGAACCGTTCCCCACAAATTCTTGCGTCCCATGGCTGACCATTCATCCGCCCATTCCCCCATGTTGGAGGATGGCGTGATGGGATAGATGGCAATAACCTCGTTCAGCTTGTGTGCTACGTACGCTGCAGCTTCATTGCCGTCAATCGTGACTTTTTCTCGTTTCATCGTTGGTCCTTGACAGTTACGGAGTGAAATACACCGGATGTTCTATTATAAGCAGTCCATAGCATACCTGCCAATAGCATGCCAAAATAAACCCCCAATACCGCCAAAGAGGGGCATTCGACTCCAAAAAATTCCAATATTTAGGAAAGACAGGCGAAAAACTGAGAATATTGGAGGATCTGGCAAACAGAGATCTCGTTCAGAGAAAAGTCAGACGCGAAGCTTGGGCCGGAGTTCAGGCGAAGTTTGGGGCGAACCTCAGGCCGAAGTCCGGGGGAATCTCAGGGCGAAGTTTGGGGCGAACCTCAGGTCGAAGTCCGGGGGAACCTCAGGGCGAAGCTCGGGGCGAAATTCGGGGATCAACCACCAGCGATCAACCGCCACCCCTGGGCTACAAGGAAGCACACGACGAAGCCCATTCCAAGAGGCAACAATGTCGCGAGCGCCGTCCACTTCACACTTCCAGTTTCTTTGTAGATCGTGAAGATCGTCGTGGAACAGGGGTTGTGGAGGAGACTGAAGAGCATCAGGCAGATACCGGTCAGGGCAGTCCAACCTCCTCCCCGGAGGATCTCCGCCGTTGCGACGGTAGAATCCGCTTCGAACATCACCCCCGCACCGGCGCCGACTCCGTTTATCGCAGACGTCAGCACTGTCAACATGAGCACCGTCGGAATGACGATCTCGTTGGCGGGGATGGCGATGATGTAGGCGAGCAGGATCACCCCGTTCAGGCCAATCAGCAGACCGAACGGGTTCGACCAGTTGACAAAGTGTTCCGCCACGGTCACGCCGTCGATCGTCACATTCCCCACTAGCCAGATCACTATGCCGGCCGGAACCGCAAACACCACGGCTCGCCAGAGCACGATGATCGTACGGTCGATGAGCGATGTATAGAGCGTCTGCAGGATGCGCGGCGGGCGGTACGGCGGAAGCTCCAGGCTGAAGGCGGAGGCCTCACCGCGCAACACCGAGCGGGAAAGAGACCACGACACCACCAGGCTGAGTGCAACGCCCAGCACGGCGATCACCACGACTCCGCCGGCAGCGACAAGGCCTGCGAAATGGGCGGGCACCATCGCACCGACGAAGATCGACGCTATGAGAATCTGCGTGGGCCACCGTCCGTTGCACAACGAGAAATTGTTGGTGATGATTGCGATCAGACGCTCCCGCGGGCTGTCGATAATACGCGTTGCAACGACTCCGGCAGCGTTACAGCCAAAGCCCATCGTCATGGTCAATGCCTGCCGTCCATGTGCACCGGCACGCCGGTACAGCGCGTCCAGATTGAACGCAACGCGAGGCAGGTACCCGAAGTCTTCGAGGAGCGTGACCATCGGGAAGAAAATCGCCATCGGCGGCAGCATCACGCTCACCACCCATGCACCCGCCAGATACGCGCCGTCGATCAGGACGCCGGTGAGCCACCAGGGAGACCCAACGGACTGCATCGCGCCCTTGAGCATGGGATGTACCGTATCGAGCAGGAGGTCGGCCAGCAGACCGGACGGGACATTGGCGCCCACAACGGTGAGCCAGAACACGACTGCCAGGACCAGGAACATGAACGGGAAGCCGGTCCATTTGCTCGTGACCAGGTGGTCGATGGCCCGGTCCAGATTGAATCTCCTCCGTTCACCGGAGCGTGTCACCGATCGATCCGCTATGCGGGCCGCATCCTCATAGATCCCTTCCATGAGGGAATCATGGTACTCCTCTCCCATCTCCCACCGGAGGGCATTTGCCTCGGTCAGGAGTGATGCGGTCGGCGATGACGACGGGTTTTTCAGATCTGTCGTGCTCATCTTACACTGTGTCCGCGACCCTGGCCTGTTGATTCTCCGCCGGTCTCTGTGCCTGATCCAGAAGCGTGTTCAGTTCTCCGCTCTCCACCGCATCAATCATCCGTTGGTCACCTTCCAGGAGTCGCATCGCAACCCACCGCGCGTTGGGGAGCCCGGGAAAAAAGCCGGCCACGCGTTCGGTGAGGCGGTCTACTGCTTTGGCCACCGCCGGGGGTATCGATTGCACGCGCCGGGGCTTGCAGACCACCGCACCCGTTGCAACTTCGAACATGCTCTTCAGAAGCTGATCGATCCCCTCGCGTTGTCGCGCTGCGGCAAGCACCACGGGAATGCCCAGCTCCCGCGCAAGCGTGCGTTCATCCACTTCCATCTTGTGGCGCCGCGCCTCATCGATGAGGTTTACGCAGAGCACCGCCTTGTCGGTGATCTCGAGCACCTGCAGCACGAGATTCAGATTCCGCTCCAGGCGGGTGGCGTCCACCACAATCACGGTGACATCGGGTTTTCCGAAGAGGATGAAATCCCTTGCCACTTCTTCATCGGCACTGGTGGAGAGAAGCGAGTAAGTGCCGGGGAGGTCTACGATCTTGAATCGCTTTCCTGAGTATGCGAACCCTCCTTCAGCCCGGGTGACGGTCTTCCCCGGCCAGTTGCCCGTATGCTGGCGAAGGCCCGTGAGAGCATTGAACACGGTGCTTTTCCCCGTATTCGGATTCCCCGCCAGGGCCACCACAAAATCCACGTTGGACAGGTCGATCCCCAACCGGGTCAGATGGCCCGCGTTGAATGCAGGGCATGTCGCACAGGCTTCGTTCGGTGTGCCGCTCATGCGACTCCTGCATCTGGTTCGACAAAAATCTGATCGGTCTGTTCCTTCCGGAGGGCCACAAGTGTTCCGCGCACCAGGTAGGCGCGCGGGTTGCCCGTCAGGCTGTCCAGTTCCGGCGTGACGCGCGTGCCGGGCACGATGCCAAGATCCATGATGCGCCTACGCTGCTGGCCGCGGCAGGCGCGGGAGATGGCCGTCACCACAACGGCCCGTCCTGACTCAACCGCGGTGAGGGTGGCAAACGGGCCTCTCTTCCTGCGCTCTTCCGGTATCAACGTCACGGAGACCTGCCTCGCGAGGGGCGTTGCCAGAAGCACCTCTTCGCCTTCCGCCTCGAATCGGACGTAGTCAGGCCGGCGCTGAATCATTTGGAGCTGCAAACCGGGGTAGAGCCCTTCGGCCACAAGCTGCGCGTAGATTTCCGGCGGCTCGTCTTCTATGTGCACCACGCGGCCAAATTCTCCCTCTTCAAGAGCGGTAAGCAATCTGCCCGGCACGATGGGAATCTCGCCGGTGGCGGTGGGGATCGGGTCGCCATGAGGGTCGACCTGCGGATTAGAAAGCCGCGCCGCAAGTGCATTAGCATCCGCGGGAGAGAGAAGATGCTCCTGCCGCTCGGCATAGCGATGCCAATCGGCCTCGCGCACGCTCGTCTCGTCCGCAAGATAACGCTCCCAGAGGCGATGGATCCGGATGATGCGAAGGGCGTAGGATGTGCCGTCGGAAGTCAAATGCAGTGCGGAGCCGTCCCGCTCCAGCAACCCCATGGATTCCAGGCGAGTGACCAGTTGCGAGGCATTCCCGATGGATGTCTGCAGAATGCCCGCGATGCTTTCCACCGTGCACGCCACGGAACGGTACTGGCAATCATAGGCGTGCTTGAGAACGTCTTCGAGGTGAGCCCGGGATTTCTCCTTGCGTGCCAGGAGCATGCGCGGCACAATCCCTTTCCCGGGCCAGAAGACGAAGCCCAGCAGGACAACAAGCAAAAACAGAAGCACTATGAGCACAAAAGTCGAATTCATGGCCTTCTCTGTACAACAATCGGCGGGGCGGCAGGTTCCGCAGGCCTAATCATCGCACTTGCTGTACCCGCATTCCTCGTTGACGCATGCCATACAACCGTTTTCGATCTTCACCGAACGGTCGCCGCACTTCGGGCAGATCTTCAAGGCACTCAGGCCGTCCTCAGGCGCCTGGGGCACGACCGTTGACGCAGGCGCCGCCCCACCTTTCGCCGGGGTCACACCGATGTCTTCGAAGAATTGCTCGATAACCTTGGCGATCTCGGCATAGAAGGAGTGAATATACTTTCCGTCCTTAAAATAGCCGCCGTTAGGATCGTAAATCCCTCTGAGCTCTTCGAGAATGAAGGTGGGGTCGGTGGACTTCCGGAAGATCGCGGAGATCAGCCGGGTGAGCACCGCATATTCCGCGGCCCGTGTAAGGTCCTTGCTGTTGATGAAGATCTCGATCGGACGGTTCTTCCCGTCCTCCCGGATATACCCCAGCGTGATGAAGACGCTGTTGTTGACAAACCCGCTGCGCAGGCGGTAAACGCGCGCTTCCGTGACGTCGGGCCGCGTGCCGATCACCGTTTCTCCGGCTTCCTGCCGGGGGATGAGTGCTTTCTCGCGTTTGATTTCTTCGATGTCGTAGGTGCCAGCGGGAAGTGTCAGCATGGATGTTCCTCTGTAAGAGATAAACTGTCTTTGCAAAATCTCAGTTCTGGCTGAGCATCGCTTCCGATGCCTTCGGTGCGTCGTCGCGGGATTGTTCCCGGCGCTTGAGCAGATGGTACACGGTGGTCAATCTTCCGTCCGGCATACGGATCACCTCATCGCCCGCCACCTCCTGCACGCGCGGCTTCTCTCCTTCACCCTCCGCAGACGGGAGGCGCAAGACGTACTTCTTGTTCTTCGTTTCCTGGAACGGCGTATGCTTCCCGTCCACGGTCAGAATCGGGTACCTGCTCCCGTCCCGGTACACCGTGATTCCCTTCAATCCCTTTTTCCACGCCTGCAGGTAGATGCGTGAAATCACTTCGGGCTCGATGTCTTCTGAGAGGTTGACCGTCGATGAGATCGAGTGGTCCACATACTTCTGGCAGGTACCCTGTACCTGCACGCGCATGTCCGGCGCAATCACGTGGGCGGTCCGGAAGAAGTGCGCCGGCAGCAGCTCTTCCAGCGGCTTCTTCTGCGCGTCGTCCGCTTTGCCGTGCATCTCCAGATATGCGTGTACGGTGCTGTGGAACACGCGGAAGATCTGGTTGCCGAAGGACTCGGACCGGCGGCTGTAGTAGAGCGCGAAGACCGGCTCCACGCCGCCAGAGACGCCGATGTAATTCTTCCCCTGGTGCTCGAAGCCCAGCACAATGTTCGAGATGCTTCCGGTCGGCGCAATCGAGAGGATTGCGATATTGCGCAGGCCGTGTTTCCGGATCAGGGCGCGGGTGTCGTCGCTGAGCGCCTCCTGGAAGAACGGGCACCGTGCATAGTCATCGAACGAGAAAATCGGCGACGGATCCTTTTCGCCGGCAAGGAGCGCGGACGCCTGATAGGCCGCGTTGCAGATGGTTTCCATGACGCGTTCCATCAGTTCCACCGCCTCGTCGCTGTCGTACATCATGCCGAGCTGGTTGACCATATCGGCAATGCCCATCACCCCGAGGCCAAGACGGCGCGTTTCGGCCGCAGCCCGTCGCTGTTTCTCGAGGGGGTTCAAGCTCTCATTCCAGAGCACGACGTTGTCGAGGAAGCGGACCGCATGGTGCGTCACTTCCTGCATGGCCTGCCAGTCCACACGGGCCTTCTCCGTGTACCCATCCACCACGAACCGGCTCAGGTTGATGGAGCCGAGATTGCAGGCCCCTCCATCCTCCAGCGGCACTTCCGCGCACGGGTTCGTGCAGGCAATGGGCCGATCGACGTAGTTCGAGGGGCTATATTTGCTCATGGCGGTCCAGAAAATGAGGCCAGGTTCCGCTGCATGGTAGTTGCTTTCGATGAACGCGTCCCAAACTTCCCGCGCTTTGATGAGCCGGCGGACTTCACCCGTCTGTTCGGATGCGAAGTAGAGAAGAAAATCGCCTGCGTACCGGACAGACAGATCAAAGTTCTGCTGGGGCAACTCCACGATGACATCCCCGAAGACATCGCGGGCATTTGCGTCGGCGAGCTGCCCGGCCGTAAGTGCTTCACCTCCCTGCTTTTCCAGCCATTTGTTCAAGCTGTCCAGTGTGGCGAAGTCACCTGCAAATTCATATCCCGTGATATCTTTGGCGGGAATGCCGAATGAATAGTGATGCTTGACGTCGGGAAAAGCGGACTGCACGGTCGGGCGCGAGAATTTCCGGTAGACCAGCAACGCCGCCGATCCGTACCGTGTTTGTTCATCCACCGCCTGCATGAACTCATCGGTGGCTTTGATGCTGATGTTCGCGAACCGCACCTGCGTGTTCTCACGCACCTGCCGTTCGATCTCCCGCAACTGCGTCTCATCAAATCGTCCGGACCACTGACATTGTTCCACGATCTGGTGGGTGACCCAGTTCGGGACTTTCTTCACGCGGATGAAGTCCAGGACATCGGGATGCTTGATGTCGATCGTAAGCATGAGCGCCCCGCGCCGTCCGCTTTGTCCGATCAGGCCGGTGGTCAGGGAGAAGAGATCCATGAACGACACGGCGCCGGTGGATTTGTCGGCTGCGTTGTGCACCACGGAGTCTTTGGGGCGAAGCCCGCTGATATCCACGCCGATGCCGCCGCCGTAGGAGTAGGTCCGTGCGCATTCGTAGGCGGCCTGGTAGATCGATTCGATGTTGTCTTCTTTGATTGTCGTGACGAAGCAGTTTGCCAGGGTCTTGAGCCGGTAGAGATCGCCGGCGCCCGCAAGCACGCGGCCTCCGCTGATGAAGCGTCCTTCGTACAGCATCCGGTAAAAATTCTCCGACCAGCGTGCGCGAAGCTCGGGGGTCTTTTCCGTGGAGGCCACAAACGAGGAAAGCCGGATGAAGACATCTTCGGGTCTGCGTTCCACCGCCCGGCCGTTCAGATCCTTAACGAAGTACTTCTTCCGATAGATGTTGGAGGCAAGTTCGTTTCCTCCGAGATAGTCGGGGTGGCTGGGGAGGGCTCCGCTTTCCACTTTGGCGGAGAGTTCGCGGTAGAGTTGTTCATACGCAGCCGTGCGGTCTTCACCGATGCGGCGGGCCGTTTTGCCCCTGAGGGCAAACATTTCTTGCAGCACCATAGGTTCTCTGCTCCTGGAATGAAAAAACCCCTCTCTTCTTCGGGAAAACAGGGGCGTACACAGGTGTGAAGGGGGGAGCAACCTGTGTGTATCCGTTACCTTCCCGCGAAGGTTATCGTGATAATGGAACCGGCAGGTCTCCTGGCTCGTGACACGGACTCTTGTACTGCCTTCCCGATACTCTGATCATCAGTGGCCTGTACACCGTTTGTCACCTACAGTTGCGGGGCAGCTTCCGCTTCAACGGAATTCCCTTCGCCGGACCCCATCATTGAGAATGAACTCCTGCCAATATACTGCCCCCGGTGCCGATTGTCAAGAAGCCAGGGGCAAGTATTCCTGCACGTATTCTTGCCGGCAGGGGAAACCACCGCGCGCACGCATCACCCGTACGCGAGGATTACTTTGGTTGCTCCGGTTGCACGAAGATCTCGTCCTTCAGGCCGGTGTTCACCTGGTATGCGGAGTACCGTACGCTGATCTTGCCTGTCCGTGGGTTTGTCCGCTGCGGGGCGCGGGCTGATGCGTCAGGCGCGGCAAAGGGATTTGCCGGCGCGGCTGCCGTCGTGTCCTGCGGCAACATCTCAAATTGCACCGTCAACGCGGTCGGTAACCAGAACCCCTGGAAGTTCTCGTAGGAAAACGTCGCATGCATCGACCTGCCGCCCGGTTCGGGAATTTCCAGCCGCTCGGGCGTCCATCGTTCGCCGTCGATCCACACGACGACCCTGCGCACCCTCGATTGCTCGTCCCGGGGATGCATCACCACACGAT
>JADLEA010000100.1 GCA_020846365.1 Bacteroidota bacterium | reverse complement strand
TCACCAACGTAGATTTTGGGTCGGTGTACGGCGTCAAGACGACGCTGGATTTCCGCCTCTCGACGTCTCTTGCGTTCTCACTCAACTACACGTTCCAGAATGCGCTGGGGAATTCCAGTGATCCGCAGGAGACTGCCAACAGGGCGGCCGCGGGGGAGGACCCGCGCCCCCGCCAGGTACCGTTTGAATGGGATCAGCGTCACACGCTGAATCTCTCTGTGGCGCTCACAGAGCCGGAAAGCTACAGTGCGACCGTCATCCTCCGGTACGGGAGCGGCAGTCCGTACACCCCGGCCGTGGGGTCCGGATTCGGCGCGCAGCTCGAGCGGAATTCTTCCCCGAAACCGGCCTGGTTGACGGTGGACCTACGCGGCGAATGGCGTCCGCCGATTGACATCCTGGAGAGTTATCTCTTCTTGCGCGTGGTCAATCTGTTCGATTCCCGGTATGCCAATGGTTTCGTGTTTGCCACGACAGGAAGTCCGTACTACACGCTGACGGCGCCGGCGGATGCCGTCAGCCTGATCAACCCCGCCCGCTATGCAGCCCCCCGGCGCATAGAGCTCGGCATCGGGCTACGGTATTGAAGGAGTCGCCATGAACCGGATTGGGAACACATACACTCGACCGAACACATCCACCCGGTTGCCCGGCGCGCTGGCGGTACTTTTGCTGCTGGCAGGGTCCCTCTTCGCACAGGATGTTCTGCAGCCAGTGGTGCCAAAGCATCTCCGGGGGCGGAACGACGCCGAACGATCGGGAACGCATGATGCGGGAAACATCCGGACCGTCTTCTACAACTACGGTATGGTGGGCTCATACCCGGACGATCCGATCAATGTTGACCTTTCGATCTTCCATTCCGCCGAGGTGCCGAAAGGCACGGGGATGAACTACACCGACGGCATCACTCCGTTTGTGCTTGCGCGCGTCATGCAGCAGACCGGCGTGCCTGCGTACATCATGGAGACCGGGTTTCGGGAACGGCAGGTCGAAAGCCCGTACACGCAGAAGATCATGCGCTTTGAACCTCGCCCGGGATATCTCCAGGCCGATCCCGGCATCAATGTCGGACGCTCTATCGCCATGAGCAACGACAGCCGCACCTGGCCGGGTGAATGGCCTGACAAGTTGAGCGATCCCTTTGATCCCGGTTGGAGGGGGAGTTGGAACGGGTACTTCGGCAAGCGGCCCAACGCCGATCAGGAGAGTTTCTTCGTCATGGACGATGACTTCTACGATGCATGGAATTTCTATCCTGACGCGACGCGGGACATGACCCGACGGGGGCTGGGACTGCGCGTTGAGGTGCGGGGATTCCAGTGGGCGAATCCCCAGGCGACCAATGTGATCTTCTGGCACTATGACATCGTGGACGAGGGAAGCACGGACTATTCCGACATCATCTTTGGCCTGTATATGGATTCCGGCGTCGGGGGATCCACGTATTCGTGCGACGGGATTGCGGAATCCGATGACGACAACGCCTATTTCGACCGGTCCTTCGGCCTGAACCTCACCTATACCTGGGACAAGTTCGGTCACGGGACGGACCTGTCGAGCAACTGCTCCGTAACCGGATACCTTGGGTATGCCTATCTCGAGACCCCTGGCAACAGCTACAATGCCCAGGACGATGACCAGGACGGGATCGTGGATGAACGTCGTGACGGTCCGGCAGGAGACCTCGTGGTCGGGCGCGACAATATCCGGGCCCGGGTTCAATCGCAATACAACATGACGATGTTCGAAACGTTCTACGGGCCCCTCGAATCCCGTCCCGCGTATCGTGTCGGCCGCTGGTGGACCGGCGATGAGAACCTCACCTGGGTGGGCGACTATGACGACGTCGGCGGCGACGGGCTTGACGGGACGAACGATCCCGGCGAAGGCGATGGCATGCCCACGGACGGGGAGCCGGACTTCAACCAGACGGACAAGGATGAATCGGACCAGATCGGGTTGACCGGGTTCAAGATGAACCGCATCAAGGGTCCATCCAGGAGCGATCCCGTGGACGACATTGTGTTCTTCGGGCTCTGGCCGCCGTTGCTCTTTCAACAGTTCACGGATCCGGATCCATCGGCACGCTTTGACGCGTCCGTGGTCCTCAACTACAATATCGGGTTTCTCTTTGCCTCCGGCCCCTTCCAGCTTCCCAAGGGCAAGCGCGAGCGGTTCAGCCTGGCGTTGGCCTATGGAGCCGATCTGGATGAGCTGCGGACCCAGGTGAAGACGGTACAGCAGATCTACAATGCCAACTATCAATTCGCCGTCCCGCCGCCGGTGCCCGTGGTCCGTGCCGAAACGGGTGACACCTTCGTGCGGCTCTCCTGGAGCGACGTCTCGGAACGAGGCATCGATCCGGTGACACGGGAGAACGATTTTGAAGGATACAGGATCTACCGGTCGACGGATCCGGAATTTCGCGATCCCAAGGTCGTTACCAACGCCCGGGGAACCGGTTCGTTCGGCAACGGAAGACCGATCGCGCAGTTCGATCTGAAGAATGATATCAAGGGTTTCTCCCATCAGGTGATCGAGGGTGTTGCCTACGATCTGGGAACGGATTCCGGCCTGAAACACACCTATACCGATACCCTGGTTAACAACGGGCAGGAGTACTTCTACGCGGTGTGTGCATATGACCGGGGATCTGATTCTCTCGGTTTCTACCCCTCGGAAAACGCCATTCCAGTTTCCCGCACCCCGCGCGGCGGCGTGGTTCTACCGCCGAACGTGGTCCAGGTCAGGCCCGAACCCCGCGTTCCGGGATTCATCGGCGCGACGGTCTTTCCCGTCCGGCAGCTGCAGGGCACCGGTACTGCGGAGATAAGCATTGAGGTCGTGGATTCCAAACAGGTTCCTGCCGCCGGGACATACCACCTCCGGTTTGCGACCGACCGGCCAAACGGAATCCATGCCAGCCGCTACGAACTTGTGGATAGTCTCACACAGAAGGCGGTGTTCAGTTTCGGCACCGATTTTGCCGGCGAAGGGCGCGGACCTGTGGGGCACGGACTGTTGCCGGTGATCAAGACGCCGGAGTTTCCGCAGGTGGATACCCTGAGGAGCGGATTCCGGTCCGGTGCCGTCACGAATGCGAAACTCCGCATCACGAATGTGGACCCGGACTCCACGGACGTCCGGCGCCCGGGGTACCCGAATGACTTCAGGATCACCTTCGGCGCAACTCCGCTGGACACGTCGATCCTTTCCATCTACGGCGATCCTCTTCCCGTGAAGTTCAGAGTAGAAGCGGTGCAGCCGACCGGAGCACAGAAGATGGGGGTGTACTTCCTTGACGCGAACGCTGACAGTACGCTCAGCGTTGCGGAGGACATGCTCATCGTTGTGACGTCCTTCGCGGGGGCTTCCTCACCGTCTGTCACGTGGCTGGTGCAGATTGACACATCAGGTCCCGGAGGCGCGGCTGCAGTGATCCCGCCCGCAGCCGGAGACATCTATGATGCGCTGCTGAGCATCCCTCTTGGAGATGCCGACGTCTTCTCCTTCGCGGTCTCGGGGCAGCGGGTCGATGGCGCGGACGCACTGGGGGATTACGCTTCGAAACCATATGTCGTGCCTAATCCGTACGTTGGCGCCGCCAGCTTTGAACCGGAACGGTTTGCCGTCACGGGCAGGGGCGAGCGCCGGATGGAGTTCCGGGGGGTCCCCGTCGGTGCTACCGTGAGGATCTACACCGTGGCCGGATATCTCGTGCAAACGCTTCGGCATGACGGCACAACGGATTCCATGATCCCGTGGAATCTCCGCACAAAGGATAACCTGGATGTCGCCCCAGGGCTCTATCTCTTCCATGTCGAGGCCCAGGGCTTCGATGACTACACCGGCAAATTTGCGATCGTGAGGTGACGCCATGACACGGCCCATTCTTCTTTTTGCGGTGGTGCTCCTGCTCTCGCCGGGTCTTGTCGGTCAGACCAAGACGGGAACAACCGTAGGCCAATTCACACTCATCGAACCAAGCGCGCGATCCTCAGCCATGGGCGGCGTCGGAGTGACGACTGCCGTGGAAGCTCTATCCGCATACTACAATCCTGCCGCGCTTGGCTCGCTGGCTCAATCCGACATTCAGTTCACCCACAACCTCTGGTTTGGCGATATCGTATTGAATCATGCGGCAGCGGCATTCCGACTCGGCGAACAGAGCACGGTCGCGCTCATCGTTACGCATCTCTCCTCCGGCGACATGCTGGTGCGAACGGTTGAACAACCCCTGGGAACCGGGGAGCTCTTCTCGGTGACAGATCTGATGGTCGGCGCCGGGTTCGGCATGATGATCACCGACCGCTTCAGCTGCGGAATCCAGCTGAATTACGCCGCCGAGCGGATATGGCACAGCAACATCGGACTCTTCAGCGTGAACCTGGGAACTCTGTACCGGCTTTCAGACGACGGCTTGCGGATCGGCGCGAGTCTGGTGAACTTCGGGACGAAAGGGGCGTTCGACGGGACCGATTTGCGCGTGCGGTACGACCTGGACCCGTCGCGCTACGGCGACAATGCCAGTCTCCCCGCTGCTCTCCTTACGGACCAATTCTCCCTTCCCATCGTCTTCAGGGTCGGGGCCGGATACCCCTGGCGCATCGACGAAAGCAATGTGCTGGATGTGGCGGTGGATGCGGTGAACCCGAGCGATAACAGCCCGGCGATCAATGTCGGCGCAGAGTGGTTCTACCGAAGGGTGTTTGCCCTGCGGGCGGGATACGCGGGATTGTTCCAGACAGACAGTGACTTCGGTTTGACCGCGGGTGCGGGGGTCATCTGGGACGGACTGGGGAACGACCTCCGGTTTGATTACAGCTGGGCTGACCACCGCCGGCTTGGCAGCGTCCAGCGCATGACATTAGGATTCTCGTTTTAGAACCTGCACCCGAACGCAGAGCGATAGTGTTTCTGAATTCAGGGCCAATATAACCTACTGATCGACGATATGCCTGGACGCAAACTCTTTCCCACAAAGTACGGACATTTCTCCCCTGATGGGCGGGAGTACATCATCGTCAATCCGCGAACGCCCCGGCCCTGGATTAACGTAATCAGCAACGGCGACTATGGTCTGACCATATCCCAGACCGGAAGCGGATACAGCTGGCGGACACACGCCCAACTCAACCGTCTGACACGATGGGAACAGGACCTGCTCAAGGATGACTGGGGAAAATATATCTACATCACGGACGAAAACGGCCGAAGTTGGTCTGCAGGCTGGAAGCCGGTGGGGGGCGATCCATCCGATTACCGCTGCCGTCACGGCTTCGGGTATTCCGCAATTGAATCTACACATTATGGCATCCGGACTGTCCTCACGGTTTTCGTGCCGAATGACGAGCCCTGTGAAGTGTGGATGCTGGAGCTGCACAATCTCTCTCGCCGCAAGAGGCGGCTGAGACTCACGACGTATCTCGAATGGTGCCTTGGCGCTGCACCGGACTGGCACCGCGAGTTCCATCGCACGTTCATGGAAACGGAGTATGACAAGACTGCGAATGCGATACTCGCGCGAAAGCGGCTCTGGGAAATTCCCACGGCGCGTGGTCATTGGAATGCGAATTGGGACTATGTCGGGTTCCACGGCTCCAGTCGTGCTCCGCGATCGTTCGACACTGACAAAGAGTCCTTTCTCGGCCGCTACGGATCTCCCAGGATGCCGGCAGCACTCGACAAGGCCACGCTCGCGAAACGTGTGGGCAAATGGCTTGATCCCATCGCGAGTCTCAGAAACGACATCACGCTCATGCCGGGCGAGTCACGCACGGTCTGCTACACGCTCGGGGCTGCCGGTTCGCAGGAAGAGGCCGGGACACTTGCCCGAAAGTATCATTCCCTCGCAGCCGCCGAACGTTCGCTCGCCGCAGTGCGCGAAAGATGGGAAAACCTTCTCGGGACCGTCAGCGTTCGCACACCCGACCCGGCCCTTGATCTCATGGTCAATCGTTGGCTGAAGTATCAGGCCATCGCGGGACGGCTCTGGGCGAGAACGGCCTACTACCAGACGGGAGGCGCATACGGTTTCCGCGATCAACTGCAGGATTCCCAGGTGTTCCTCCCCATCGATCCCGGACGGACGCGGGAGCAGATTCTACTTCACGCGCGGCACCAATTCAAGGACGGGTCCGTGTATCACTGGTGGCATCCCATCACGGAGATCGGCCTGCATAACAACATGAGCGACAACCTGCTCTGGCTTCCGTTTGTCGTGGCGAACTACCTCGCCGAAACTGCGGAAGACGCGCTCCTCCAGGTACGGCAGCCCTTCCTGGACAGCGGAGAGGAGACGGCGACACTGTTTGATCATTGTCATCGCGCCATCAATCGTGTCTGGGAACGGCGGAGCCCGCGGGGTCTCCCGCTGATCGGGGCCGGTGATTGGAACGATGGTTTGAGTGCGGTGGGACTCGACATGAAGGGAGAGTCGGTCTGGCTTGGCCACTTTCTCCATAGAATCCTCCTTGACTTTGCCGGTATAGCCGCTCGTATTGGGGACCACGCCCGGGCGACGGAATACCGGGGACGGGCCGATGTTCTCTGCCGTGCGCTTAACGAGGAAGGATGGGACGGCGAATGGTACTGGCGCGCGACGAAGGATTCCGGGGAGAAGCTTGGCAGCAAAGAGAACACGGAAGGGAGGATCTATCTCAATGCCCAGACCTGGGCGGTGCTGGCGGACGTTGCGGTCGGCGCGAGAAGCGAACAGGTGTTGAATGCCGTGGAGCAGTA
>JADLEA010000099.1 GCA_020846365.1 Bacteroidota bacterium | reverse complement strand
GGGATAACGACGGGGCAATCCCCGATGACGGTATCCCACTTGAAGGGCCGTTCTTTGCAGCGGCGGGGAACACCTTCTTTGAATTCACGAACCCAACCACCTCCTCGCTTCGCGTAAACCAGTCATTGCTGTCGACGGGAGGCGTGACCGGAGGATCGATTCCCTATGTAAACGTCCTCTTCACACAGGCGTTCAAGTCAGGCACAGCTGACGGCGTGAACCACATCCTGCTCAACGCTGTCCAGATGCGCGATCCCGACAACACGCCTATCACGGTCAACCTTGACCCCGATCCGACACCCCAGGCAACGCTCATTGTGGATGGCACACCGCCAAGCATTGCGGTCGCGATCGACAATCAGACAAATCCCTGGACGGATGCGTGGCTGAAAGACGGGGATCAGATTGCCGTGACGGCAACGATAACGGATGCCTATCCGTTGACGGCCGCGGATATCACGGTCAATCTCGGCGGATTGTTTGGCGGAGTAGACCACACGGCAGATCATCCGGCCGGCTACGCTGCCCCTCTTGCCTCGTGGCCCGTTGTCGCTAGTGCATCGTGCAGTCCGGCGAATGGCGCCATTACGGTAACCGTAACCGCCATAGATGCACTTGGCAACGTGGGAACAGGTTCCGCGACGATCACTGCGGACAACACGCCGCCGAACTCTCTGGCAAACTTCAAGGCAAATACAGGTCACAACAAAGTCAATCTGACCTGGGACGATCCCTCAGGCGGCGACCCGACATACCGGGGGGTACTCGTCCGCTGCGCGAAGTGGGCTGGTTACCCGGACTATGTTGATCCGGCGCCGGCATTCCCCGCGAGCCAAACAGACGGAGTTGAGGCGGCGGTGGTTACGGGGGCAGTGTTTGCGGCGTCTCATACCTTTGATCCCGTCGAGCGGGGTATCTTCTACTATCGCGGGTTTGTCTTTGACCAGGCCGGGAACTATTCCGTTGCCAATGGTAGCGGGAACGATGCGGACCGCTCCACGAACTACATCCTCGGCGATCTGGGCTCCGGTCCCGGAAACATCGGCGACACTCCCTATGACGGCAGCGTGGATTTCGATGACCTGAGTCTCTTCTCGTATCTCTATTTCGAACCCGATGCCAATGCCCCCGGATGGCCATATCCTGAGGCAAAAGAGGCCGATTTCGGTCCGACTTCGAACAACAAAACACACGGCATCGGAAGCAGCTTCGGCATTCCAGACAATGACGGTGCGGTGGAATTCGAGGATCTGATGATCTTCTCGATGAACTACAACTACACCGCTACGCCCAAAATTGCCGTCCCGCCGGGCTCTGCACGCGCTAACGCGTTTGCGCTTTCCATGGTCCCGCAGGCAAGCAACGCATCGGAATACATCGTGACCCTTCGCATCGACAATGACGGCCGCCCGGTGAAGGGGATATCAGCGGAGCTGCGCTTTGACCCGAAGGTCCTGCAGGTCAACGGTGTTGTCCGCGGAGATCTCCTGGGGGCAGAGGGTCAGAGCTTCCACGGTCATCGGACAGGCGAGGGGATGCTTCGTGTCGACTGCGCCTTGCTGGGGAAAGGTCTTGCCGTTGAGCATTCCGGAAACGTGGCGACGGTGCATTTCCGCGTTCTGGGTCAGGGCGATGCCGCTCTGCGCCTGGCAAGCGCAACCGTGCGCAATGCCGCCAATGGCGAGGTCGCGGTTGACGTGACGGAAACCGTGGCTGAGCTTCCGACAACCTTCGACCTGGCGCAGAACTATCCCAACCCCTTCAATCCGACGACGACCATCAAGTACCAGGTTCCGTCTCCGGTGAATGTCGAAGTAACGGTATTCAATATTCTTGGCGAAAAGATCGCGACACTGGTCAATGAGGTTCAGGCCGCGGGGTACTACACCCTGGAATGGAATGGACGCGACTCGCGCAACCTGGCGTTGCCGTCCGGCCTCTACTTCTACACCATGCGTGCAGGGGACTTCTCTTCGGTCAAGAAGATGATGCTCATGAAGTGATTCGAACGGGTGACCGTGGCGCACCATCCGTGCGCCACGGTCATACGGGGGAGAAAGTCAGTGAGATGATGACTACGAACGTGGTAGTGATGCTGGTCGGCATGCTGGCGTTGTGCACGCCGATCGCTCTGGGCGCCAGCATTGCACTTCAACCCGGAGATCAGCAGGTGGCCGTTGGGAGCACCGCCCGGCTATCGGTCTCCGCAACGGACGTCCAGAATGTGCATGGATACAGCGTCATCGTCAAGTACGATCCGGCGCTGCTGCGGTATTCCAAAGCATCCAAAGAATCGTTCCTGACTGGCCAGACGCTGTTCTTCGTCACGAATGACAGCGTCAACGGGACCCTCAGGATAGACGAGGCGATCCTGGGTTCAGGCACGCGCAGCGGAACGGGAACCCTGGCGCAGGTGGAGTTCGTTCCGCGTCAGGAAGGACAGGTCTTCCTGGATATCACCGGAGCGGACGTCCGCGACGGACAGAATCAGAACATCAGTGTTACAACAGCGGGCGCCGTCCTGACCGTCGAGGGTGCGGCGGACATCGGGGGTGAAGAGACGTCGTGTCTGCGGTACCGGCTCGGACAGAATTACCCGAATCCGTTCAATCCTTCCACGGAGATTCCCTACGAGCTTGCGGCTGGCGGGCATGTGTCGATTGTTGTGGTCAATGCGCTTGGTGAACAGGTGGCTTCGCTCGTGGACGCCTTCCAGTCCGCGGGCGCACACACCGTGACGTGGCATGCCGTTTCGCAGACGTCGCCTCTTTCGTCCGGACTGTATTTCTGCGTGCTCAGAAGCAGGGACTTCCGTTCGATCACAAAAATGGTGCTGGCGAAGTAGCGAGCCATGTGACACCATCGTCAATGAGAATGAAGGAGCAAGGGATGATTCGACGGAGCATGTTGCGTGCCGCTGTGCACTTCCTCATCTCGGTCTGCCTCGCAGGTCCGCTTACCGCGCAAACTGCTTCCATCAGCGTCGCGCCGGCAATGTCGGACGTGGCGCTCGGGCAGACCTTTGATCTCACGGTGCGCATTGACAATGCCTACCTCCTGCACGGGTCCAGCGTGAAAGTCGGCTTTGATCCGACGTTGCTGGAACTCGTCACGGTCAGCGATGGTACGGTGTATCCCTCGGTGCAGGCCAATCCGATTTTCTGGTGGCGGCCCGAGGGGTCGCTGCACCACGATACCGTTCTTGTCGACCAGGCGATTCTGGGCACAGCGATCTTCTCGGGATCGGGAGTGCTCTTCACGATGAGATTCACCGCAGTGAAAGGAGGGGTGTCTGCGGTGACCCTGCTCCGTGTCGACCCACGCAACAACCAGAATCAGATCATGCCTCACGTGGTCTCGCATGGTCAGGTGCGCATCCGGCCGCTCAGCGTCAACCTGAAAGCCATGCTGCAAGGCCCTTATGTCGCGGGGAGCATGGCGACAACGCTTCACACGATGGGCGTGTTGCCCCCCTCGCATCCCTATGCGGGATCCCCCTGGTTGCACGCCGGCACGGAATCCGTAACATCAGCTCCCGCCGGGATCGTGGATTGGGTGCTCGTGGAACTCCGCACGGGCACAGCGGCGTCCACAAAAGCGGGGACGAGAGCCGCATTTATCAGGAACGATGGCGCGATTGTGGATCTCGATGCGGCCTCCCCGGTCGCTTTTCCGGGACTCCCGGCAGGATCATACTACGTCGTGCTGCGTCACCGCAACCACCTGGCCGTGATGAGCGCGAACCCTCTCCCCCTCAGTTCATCGAGCGCTCTGTATGACTTTACGACTGGTCCGGAGAAGGTCACGGGCGGGGATGTGAAGGACCTCGGTTCAGGAGTCTACGGACTGTGGACGGGGGATGTAAACGCCAATGGCGTCGTGAAATACAACGGCAGCGGAAATGACCGCCTGGCCGTGCTCACACGCATCGGGGGAGCGGATGTCAATGCAACGGTCTCGGGCTACTATCCCGAGGACGTGAACTTGAATGGCATTGTGAAATACAATGGCGGGGGGAACGACCGGTTGACGATCCTTCAGGTCATAGGCGGAACGAACATCAACGCAACGCGAACCACCGCGGTTCCGGAATAGAAACTCGAGGAGAACGTGACAATGAAACTGATCGTGAGAGTGGTCTTCCTGATGATGGTTGTGGTGGGCGGGCTCCGTGCACAGGAGCCGCTAATGCGGGCCGGCATCTTTGCGGAAGGCCCGAACACCGTCGTGGTAAAGGCCAAGCCGGTGGGAGCCGGGCTGAACGGTGTCTTTTCTGCGATGATCGTGTCGGTGTTCTGGGAGACCTCCGCCGGGTTGTCGATAACTGGCATGAGTTCTTCGTACGGTTTGGTGGGAACTTCGACCGGGACCGTGGGAGGACTCACGTACCAGGTGTACGGCATGGTCGCGGTTCCGGGATACACGGTGGACTGGGCGGCAGGGAGCGAGCAGCCGGTACTGACGGTCACCTTCGAGCCATCAGTCCCGGGTCCGGTCGTCATTATGCTCCAGAATCCGCCTGTTTCAGCCAACGGGGATTGGTACTTTGAGGCGAAGGCCCAGGATCTTACCGACAACGGTTCGCCGTTCTACGCGCCGTCGACGGAGCTCGCACTGCCTGTGACGATCTCCTCGTTTGCGGCCCGGCCGGTTCACGACGGTAGAGCGGTAACGCTGGAATGGACAACGTTGAGCGAGGTCAACAACTATGGATTCACCGTGCAACGAAGGCGGGAAGAGGATGTGGAGTTTGAGGATTTGTGCGACAGCTTCGTGCCGGGACATGGGACGACCATTGAAGCCCGATCGTACTCTTTCACGGATAATACGCTTCCTGCAGCCGGGGACTACGTGTACCGGTTGAAGCAGTCAGATCTGGACGGGACGGTGCATTTCAGCGCGACCGTCCTTGTGCATGTCATGGTTACATCGGTCAGTGATCCCGTTCCTCGACAGTTCCAGTTGATGCAGAATTACCCGAATCCGTTCAATCCGGAAACGAGCATCATGTTCACGCTGGAAACCCCGGGACACGCAACGCTGCGGGTGTACAGTGCGGCAGGGGCGGAAGTTGCGACCCTGTTCAACGGCACGGCCGAGGCGGGGTGGCGGTACCAGCTCGTCTTCGACGGACGCGGGCTTTCCTCGGGCATGTATTTCACCCGCCTTTCTGCCGGAGGAAAGACGCAGGTAAGAGCGATGTTGCTTCTTCGTTAGCAGCGGCATCCGCGATAGGAGGGAAAGGGGGATTGAGCGCATGCCGGTCTCCCTTTCCCATTTTCACTACCGCTTGAAGATTTTTTTCACTGCGTTATCGATGCTTCCCTTCTTGACGCTTTCCAGCCGGTCGTTGAGTTCTTTCTTCTTCGCTTCCAGGAGCGCGACCTTTTCGTTTACGACGGCCTGGTATTCGGCAAGCCGTTTCTCCACATCCGCGCGTTTTGCCGCGTAGAGCGCCTCAAACTCACGGCGCTTTTCATTGATCAGAGCGGTGACTTTCGCCCGGATGTCATTCTGGATCTTTGTGAGCTCCGCGCCGAGGACCGCCTTCACCCTGGCGGCGAATTGATCATCCAGGTCGGTGGAAAAAGCGGACTTGAATCCCTCGGCTGAATTCCAGAGGCGCAGAGAGACATCAAACCCCGTGACACCGTCCAGCACTTCGCGCGCAAGCCGCTCCCCAACGTTTGAAGGACTTGCCGCATAGGCGATGGACATGTTTCGGAATGCCAATTCCGTCCGTGCGTCAAAGTCGCGGCCCGGTATGTTCACGGTGAGCGCGGTCTCGAGTTTCGCATCCGAGATGGTCGCCGGAAGAAACTCCGGACTGCCGATGTTGAAGGAGGCAAGGGGAACCCCCGCGATGTCGGCTCTATACTGATCCAACGGCTCCTCCCGCCTGCGGTCGAAGAGGGCCGAAATGTTCGCCGACACCGTCGCGCCGCGCGATCCCTTCAGATCCACCGTCAACGGTTGGCCGGTGACCCTTTGATCGCTCGCGATGTGCTTCACGAGTCCGCGGGCGTAGAAGAACTCAGCATGTTGAGCCTGATCCGTGCCACCGGAAATGCTGATCTGTTTGATCCAGTATTTGGGATACGCCCTTTCCACGGGGAAATGAATGTCCTGGCCCTCCATGCGGGGAGGGGTTTCCATCTCGGGCTTCGAGGAGGAACTCCGTATCTTCTCGCGCGCAAGATCAACGTAGGAAAGATAGGTCTTCACCTCGCGAAGGAGTTGCGGGCCAACCAGTGCTTCGGCAAGACCCATGGCATTGAAGTCCGGCAACCGCGCAAGGCTCAGGATCTTGCGAAAGTCCTCTGCCGCAATGTCGTCGATGGCTGCCACCGCAGACGAGATCTGCCGGATGTCTCCGGAGATCGCATCCCGCCGCGTCGTGTAGGTTGTGGCGATATCATTGAGCCCCTGGCGCGTGTCATCGACGGTCTTGATCGCTGCAGTGATGGAAGCGATATCCTTCAGGTTCGAAGGATTGATGGAGCGCACGCTGGAATCCATGGCCGCAAGCCGCGCTTTCGTCTGTTCTACGTCGGACAGGGTTGCCTGCCATTGGCTTGTTGCCAGCGTGGCGCGTGTCTTGAGCGTTTCAATATGGCTGATGGACCGGAGATCGACGGCTTTGATCAGGCTGTCGATGTTGATTCCTTTGCGCAGAATTGCCGGATCGAAGATGGGGGTCTTCTCGAAGCTCTTGGCAAGCACGTTCTCCGCCAGCGCGGTGAATGAGCCACTCGCCGAGGCCGCTTTGTCTTTCGCGCCTTTTCCCGGGAGCGATCCGTCGGTGGTGCGCTTCGTGCCGACAGTGAGGTCGTTCACCTCCATGTTTTCGACGATAACCTTTCCCCTCAGGAGTTGTCCCAGATCCATGCTGAATCGGACAGAGCGCGTTTCAAACAGGTTGAACCATGGGTCATCCGGGTTGGCAACCTGCATACGGGAGAACTGGAGGCCCAGGGGGGACAGGGAAAGCGAGAGGCCGTCGATCTCCACGCGGGCGCCGGTGATCTGTTCTCCCCCGTATTCCATCCCGGCCTCGATCCAGCTGTCCAGGAAGAAATAGAGCACCACAAGAAGGATGATGAAGGGAATCAAGACGAAGAAGACAAAGTTCTTTCTCATCGGTCATCCCCCCCAATCGCGCAGTTTTTCATACCATTGCACCAGCGAGCTCTGTTTGATGACCTGGTACACTTTCCATTTGGCGATCTTCTGCCCGACGGATCTTCTGTAGGCAAGCACGAACCGTTTCATGCCGATATACACCGGCACGAAGAGCACCAGTGCGCTCAGGAAACTTCCCATCACGACGGTATTATTGAAGCGCGTGAGAGGGGCAACAGGAGCGTTGTACAAGGAGGTCCACAAGCTCTGCAGCGATTCGATGTTCACCAGGACCTGGTATCCCACCCAGTGGAAGGCAGGATCCAGGAGAAACGCAAACAAACTGAACACCGAGAGTGCCAGCAAAGCGGCCGAGAGGTTGACATTCAGAACGAGGATGATCAGCCAGACGGCGGCACCCTGCAGCGTCAGCATGGGGGAAAGTCCGAGGATAGATCCGAGGGCAAACCCGCCTGCCACCTGCGCCGGGGTTTGGCCTTCCCGGAGTATCTTGATGAAGTCGCGAACAAGAGTGAACCAGAACATTCAATGCCCTCCTCTCATGGCAGTCTCCCTGAGGCAGCACATCACTGCAGGGGAGACGCATTCGTCTCGGATATTTCCGTTTTATGTTGCGAATTCTGTGACGGCTCAGTACCCGGCGGCCGCACCGCCCATACGGGGGTCCGCCCCGCCCCTCCACGTGCCATCCTTCCGCAGTATCGAAGGCGTAATCGCCAGGTGGTGAACCTGCCGCGTTGCATGCCCCATCCGGTGCAGCGCCTCAATGCCCGCCGGCGAGAATCCTCCCTCCTCTATGAGAAGCAGGTCAGGGAGATGTTGATGGTGGAACCGGGGAGCGGTGACCGCAAACGAGATGTCTGTGCCGTAGTCGATGACATTGGAGACTACTTGAAACACTGCAGTGATGATCCTCGGGCCGCCGCTTGCCCCCGTGACTAACAGCGGCTCGCCTTGCGGGTCGATCACGATCGTCGGACTCATGGAGGAGAGAATGCGTTTGCCCGGTGCGATTGCGTTGGCTTCGC
>JADLEA010000098.1 GCA_020846365.1 Bacteroidota bacterium | reverse complement strand
GTCCGCGAGGTCGTAGATCACCATCTCTTCCAGCTTGCCGGCAATTTCCCCGACCGTCTGAAATTCGCCCGGGAATCCCAGCGCTATGTAGTTCTTCGCGCGTTCGAGTTCAGCATCGGGCACCGGCTTCTGGATCGCATCCAGTTCCTTCATGAACTCCATGAGTGCAGAATCCGTAATGGCGGTATGCACGGCGGCACCGGCAAGAAACGGACCCGGCAGAAGCCGGAATGCGAACGACGATCCTGCCCCGTATGTGTACCCGTGTTGCTCCCGGAGATTCTGATTCAGACGGGAGGAGAAGGAGCCGCCGAGGATCGTGTTCATGACGACGAGCGGATAGTAGTCGTCCGTTATCCTCGACGCCCCGATGCGGCCGATGCGGATTTCTGTCTGCGCCGCGCCCGGCTTATCCACGAGCACTATCGAGCGCTTCTCGACTTGCTTGATCTGGGGAAGAGCCAATCCGGCTTCCGCGTTTCCTTTCCACGCACCGAACTCGCGTTCAAGCTTCGGCTTCATCTCCGCCGCCGTGACGTCTCCCACGACAATCAGGACGGCATTGTCAGGGCAGAAGTACCGCGCATGGAACTGCCGGAGATCTTCAACACGAAGCGAACGGATTGCCTGCTCATCGCCGATACTGGACGCGCCGTAGGGATGGGCAGAACCATACAGTGTATTGTTAAAGGTGAGCGTAGCCAGCGACCGGGGTTCGTCCCTCCACTGCAGCAACGTCGTTAATCGGCTCTTGCGCTTCCGCTCCAGCTCCGCGGGAGCGAACGCGGGCCGCAGCGCGATGTCGGCTTGCAGGGCAAGTGCGGAATCCAGCTTGGACAGGGGCGTCTGCAGTGTAACTCCCGCTGTGTGCATTCCTGCTGAGCTTCCCACCTGAGCGCCCAGAAAATCGATGGCATCGGCAAGCTGCAACGCATCCCGTCCCCCCGCACCCTCCATCATCATCGAAGCCATCATGGACGCAAGCCCGGTCTTTCCCGGCGGATCCAGCACGGAACCTGCCCGGACCAGAAGATTGATCTGCACCAGCGGAACCTGGTGCTTTTCGAGGAGCACAACCGGCACACCGTTCGAGAGCGAGAAGTGCTGGATGGCGGCCATCGAGAAGGAGGGAGGCGGGCCCAACTGCGGAGGCGCGCTCCGGTCCGGTTTCTGCGCCCACGCACTCACCGTCATACCCAGGCAGAGAAGAATGGCGCCGAACATACGCAATGTTGTGTTCATGGCTACTTGACCTCCTTCCGGGCCGGGGCAGCAAGTTCTGGTTTTCCAGTGGGAACGACACTGAGCACAACACGCTGGTCGTCACGAAGGACCGTTCGGATAGCCGATTGCACATCCGTGGGATCCAGCGCCTTATACCGCGAGAGATCTTCCTGGAAGTAATCAGGATTTCCCGTCTGGGTGTAGTAGGAATTGAGCTGGTCGGCCTTCCCGCCAAATCCCCCGACCGCTTCAAGCCGCCGCAGGAACGAGGCCTCATACTGATTGACCGCGCGCTCCACTTCGCGTTTTTCGGGTCCCTCCAGCAAGAGCCGTTGCACCTCCTCCGCGATCACCTTCTCCAGCTCCGCAAGGGTGTGACCGCTGCGGGCTGTCGCGACAATGTTGAAGGTCGAACTCAACTGCTGCGAGGCCTGATACGCATAGACATCCTGCGCGATCTGCAGTTCATATACAAGCCGCTTGAAGAGCCGGGAATTCTTCCCGCCTGCCAGAACCGAGGCGGCGACATCCATCTCGGCATCGCCCGGGCGATAGTACCCCGGCGAGTGCCACACCATGTACAGTCGCGGGAGCTGCACCTTGTCTTCGAGAACCAGACGTTTCTCGGCACCCAGGAATGCAACCGGTGCGCCCATCGGGGGCACCGGCGGACCGGGCGGTATGTCGCTGAACCACTTCTCCACCAGCGCGCGTGTCTTCACCGGATCGATGTCGCCTGCGATCGAGAGGCTGGCGTTGTTCGGACCGTAGAAACGTTTGAAGAACTCCACCACATCCTCATAGCTTGCCGCAGAGAGATCTTCCATGGATCCGATGGTTGGCCAGTGATACGGGTGATCGGGGGGAAACAGGTTCTCGTCCAGCATGATCGATGCCATGCCGTACGGGCGGTTTTCGTATGACTGCCGGCGCTCGTTCTTCACCACATCTCGTTGCCCGTCCACCTTTCCCGGCGACATCGCATCCAACAGATACCCCATGCGATCGGATTCCACGAAAAGCGCCAGCTCGAGGGCATTGACCGGCACGTTGATCCAGTAGTTGGTCCTGTCCGAATTGGTGGACCCGTTGTTGTCTCCGCCGGCGGCTTCAAGCCATTCGTCGTACTTGCCCTCCGGCACATGCCCGGATCCTTCATACATGATGTGCTCGAAGAGGTGCGCAAATCCCGTGCGGCCCGGCTTTTCCCTTCCTGAACCGACATGGTAGTAGATGTTCACGCTGACCGTCGGCGTCGTATGGTCTTCATGCAGGATGACAGTGAGGCCGTTGGGAAGTGTGAACCTGGTGTACGGAACGCTGATCCTGTTCTCCCCCGCCGTCCCCAGCGACGTCAGCAGGGCCAGAAGGACAACAATGCGTTTCATGAAACCTCCGGATGTGGGAATTGCGGAATGAAAGAGCGGCTAACAGACCCTAACTCTTTATGTACGATGCTTTGTCTTCAATGGTTACACAACGGCCGCGTCGCCGAACCCGGACAGAAATCCCTTATTCGTTGTCGGTGCCGGATGTTCCCCATCCCGGGCCCAACAGGATGGCATTGAGCAGCAGCCGCTCCGTCCCGTGGAAGAAGCCGCGAAACGTCGGGTCGCCGGCAAAGAGGATCAGCTGTCCGCGGCCCTTGCTCTCCCTTGTGGCGTACGCCGTGCCTGCCCAACGGTCCCGCGCTTCGGGCCAGAGAAGACCCGAGAGCCGCAATCCCGATGGAGGGGAATACCGCGCGGGCGTGCGCACCGGATCTCTCGAAAGAAATGCCGATGAAGTGAAGGTCAATGCCGGAACACTCTTTCCCGCCCCAAAGCAGAGCCAGTGTTCTTCGTCCAGATCGACTCTGAGGATTGCCCCGCGAGGCATAAAGAGCTGTCCGCGTTCGTCCAGCTGCGCGAGATCCTTTTCCGCAACGCTTCCTGCACGCGGAACCCGCATGGTGTCAACCGCCTGCGTCCCGCCCCAGAGCGCTGCACTGTCGATCGCAGCAGTGCCGGCCTGTCGCTCGAGGTCCGCCGCGCGGGCAAACAGGTCGAGTTCCTTCAGCACCTGGTGGCGCAGCCGGACCTTGCTCAGTCGATTTGAGGAATCTGCAAAGAACGCGGAGGTGCTCCCCACCGTGATCAGCGTTCCCCCCTCCTCGATCCAGGTTTCGATACGCTTCGCGCCGCTCTTCCCCAGTATACGTTCCAATCCCTGTGCGCCTGCGGATGGCAAGACAAGAACGGTATACTTGCGGAGGTCTCCCGTCACCAGCCCGGAGGTCGAGAGGATCGTGGTCTGCATGCGCAGGCGCTGGTCCAGGAGATGCCAGAGCGTACCGAAATTCGTGGTGTTGATTTCGGGTCCTCCGATCAGTGCGACGCGCGGAGTGCGCAGGAGACGAAAATCGTTCCCGCCAAGGTCCGGGCCTTTCGTACTCAAAGCCGTCCCGACGGCGTGCACGTTCACGCCGAACAACCCGGCAATCCGTTGCAGACTCTCCCGCACTGAGTCGGGGTTCTCGTTTGCGCGCAGCAGGAGTGCTCCTCGATCATACGCCCGTCCCTCGACCGTAAACGGTTCCCTCGCAGATCGCACTTTGTATCCCGCGGCGAAGAGATGAACGAGCGCGCCGATGCCCCTGTCATCATAGGGAAGCAGGTAGCCATAAGGTCTTGCCTGTCCGTCTATGCGTCCCGCCTTCCGCTCGATGGACCGCACGGCAATTGCCTGCACATCCGGCCGCGTCCCCAGCGCATACGCCTCAATCCCATAGGCCAGAGGGAGCGACCACGCGGTGACATCGTAGAGTCGGGAGTCTTTCTCCTTCTCGAGAGATTTCCTCTCCTCCTGGAGGAACGACGTGATCATGCGCGGGTCAAACTCCAGTATCGCCCGGGCCAGGCGGCTTGCCGGTTGGTCCAGATAGACGAGGTAGGTTCCCGCGGGGAGAGTGACGGATTGCACCGTCCCTCCGTATGCTGAGGTCGCATCCCGCACGCGGGATTCCCTGTCGGTCCGGTGAACCTCGATGCCCTGCCAGAGGAGGCGCTCTGCGAGCAGGTCGGCCCGTTCGGGATTGGCTGCGTTGTGCCATGCGTAGACGCGGGGAGCTCCGGGAAGCGGTTTCATCGCATCCCGGCGCGATGCCACATACCTGCTGAGCAGTTCCCTCCTGTGTCGCGCGGCGGTCTCCAGGTTCGCCAGCGAGCTGACGATGTGATGCTGCACGGTCTCTCTATAGTGGAGTGTCGTCCCATCCGGACGCTTCACCAGTGAGCCATCCACGCCGGCCTGTTCGTAGAGAATACCGACCGCATCGTTGTAGAGGGCCCATGAATTGGCATAGCCGGCGTACCAATCGTCGTTCCATTCGCGCGTGTAGAAGCTCCATCCATAACGGTCGAATGCTCTGGCCTGATCCTGCGCAAAGACGCTCCACCACTGCCGGGCGTTTGCGGGAATGTGCGGGTTGAGGGGTTCCCGGGGCGGAGAGAAGAGATACGTATCGTATGATCCCATCTCATGTGAATCAATGAACACCTGAGGGTGCCATTGGAGCACGGCCTGTACGCGAGCGCGGGTTTCGGGGTGGACGAGCGGAAGCCAGTCGCGGTTCAGATCAAAGAGGTAGTGATTGCCCCTCCCATAGGGCCAGGTGCCGGAGTGGTGAAGACTCTGCGCATCAGGATTCTGCAGCGCGCCGCTCCATTGCTCCATCTGTGCAAGAAACCGTTCGCGCCCGTCTGGATTCTGCATCGGATCCATGCAAATCACAAGGTTCCGCAGCAGGAAGAGGGTCATCGAATCCGTCCCGGCCGCGAGCCGGTGGGCCACGTGAAGCGCGGCGTCAACGGAAGAGATCTCGTCGCCGTGAATACCGTACCCAACCCAGACTACGGCCGGAGCGGTCGCCGCTATTTCGGCCGCTGCAGTCTCGCTGATGGCACGCGGATCGGAGAGCTTAGCATTCTGGGTCCGGATGCCCTCGAGATTTTGCATGTGCATGGGATCGCTGAACACGAGGTACTGGAGCTTCCGGTGTTCGTAAGTTTCGCCCATTTCCACCAGCTTGACCCGCGGAGACTGCGCCGCGAGGAGCCGGCTGTACTCAAGAACTTGTGTGTACCGTGCGGGCCTGTCGCCGGGGACGAATCCCAGCACTGCAGCCGGGGGGGAGACGGAAGGATCAAACTGATCGCCGGCTGTCAGGGCGGGAGAGGATATCTGCGCAAAGGCAACATGCGCATAACAGAATGCCGCACAGAGCAAGGCATAGGGCTTCACGGTTCTCTCCTTGCGGATGGTGGAGTGACGGTGAACAGTGCGAGCGGAAGTCAGCGCGAGAAGTAGAGAACGAGCAGGCCGGTCAGAACCACGAGGG
>JADLEA010000097.1 GCA_020846365.1 Bacteroidota bacterium | reverse complement strand
GACCTTTCCCTGATTTCATCGAACATGCTGGACGGCATTGAGCTCAAGAAAGCCAATACGCCGGATATGGATGCCGATGTGCTTGGCGGGACGGTTGATCTGAAGCTGAAGGAGGCCCCTGAAGAATTCCAGCTGAACGCATCGCTCCAGGGCGGGTACAACCAGCTCCAGAAGTACTACAAGAACTACAACTTCTCGGCAACCGCGAGCAATCGCTTCCTGGACGGGGACCTGGGGGTCATCGGATCCGTCATGATTGATGACTACGACCGGAGTGCGGACAAGTTCACGGGGAGGTACCGTCAGGAAGCCCTCTCGACCATCGTCATCGAACACCTTGACCTGCGTGAGGAGAATGTCACGCGCGGCCGGACGGGCGCGAGCCTGCTCCTCGACTACCGCATACCAAACGGGAAGGTATCTTCGAATTTCTTCTACAACAAGCTGAACTGGGAGGGGATGTACCGGATCAACATCATGCAGATGAACTACAACCGGCACTACTACGATCTGGAGGATCGGCATGGTGTCACGGAGGTCTTTACCGGCGGATTGGGCATCAAGCAGGACTACGACTGGATCAAGTTCGACGTGGACGGTGCGGTAACGACCTCACGGGGAAGAAACCCGAACGAGCGCGTCTGGCGCTTCGCCCAGGAGAACACCGCGTTCAATATCCACATTGACGAGAACACGGACCCCGCCGTGGTCCCGGATTCGGCCAGAATCGACACGCTGGGAACCGGGTTGGCTGACATCTATGTCTTCGACACGCGCCGCGACGAGAACCAGCAGATGCTCCAGTTGAATGTCACCGTGCCCTTCCGTCTGGGCGATATCACCAGCGGATATCTCAAGGCCGGCGGGAAGCTGCGCTGGCTGGACCGGCAGAATGACGAAGAAGTGCAGGGCGTGGGGAACCTCCAGTACGGCGGAAGCACAGGGATCAACACGCAGCTTGCGCCCATCGTCAGGGCCCTCGGGGCGATGTATCCCGAGTACTGGAACTGGGAACGGGATTCCACCTTTATACGCGGCAATGGCCTTCTCCCCATCACGCGTTTCCTGTCTGACTACAGTCGGTCCAACTTCCTGGACGGAGAGTATCCCCTCGGCTTCGGCATGGACGTGAATCAGCTGAACAGGGCAACGGAAGCGCTGAAGACGACTCCCTGGTACATGCGGTTTGCGGTGAATTCGGACGGGCGCGACTACGATGGTGTGGAACGCTACCAGGCAGGATACCTGATGGCGGAACTCAATTTCCTGGAAGACTATTTCACGGTGTTGCCCGGCGTCCGCTACGAGCGGGACTACTCGTTGTATCATGGCCAGAGCTATCGTGCGGTCACGATCGGCGGCGCGCAGCAGGCACCTCCCCTGGACTTCACCCGCATCACGGCGGAACGGGACAACGAGTTCTGGCTGCCCATGGTGCATGTGATCGTGCGGCCGCTGGAGTGGCTCAAGCTCCGCATCGCCGGCACGCAGACGCTCACCCGCCCCGACTACCGCCATTACGCTCCGATCACCTACATCACGGCGGACCAGAGCCAGATTGTGGCGGCCAACCTGACGTTGAAGCCGGCCGTGTCCACAAACTATGACGTTTCGGTGTCGGTGTTTGAGAACAGCATCGGGTTGTTCACCGTATCCGGGTTCTACAAGGAAATCAAGGACCTTATCTTCTCGACCCGGTACGATACGTCGCCGACCATGGCGCCTCCTCCCGGGTCGGCCATCCCGCCGAGCTGGTTGAGTGCGTCACCGGCCATCTATTCGTACAACATCAACAACCCGTTCCCCGCGTATATCCGCGGCATCGAGTTGGAGTGGCAGACGCACTTCTGGTACCTGCCCTCGTTCCTGAAGGGGCTGGTGTTGAACGTGAACGCCACGGCGATCTCGTCGGCAATCAAGATCCAGGAATTCTACAGAAACCGAATCATCATTCGTCCGATCCCGCCGGTGTACGGCTATCAGCTGATCGACAGCTCTCGCACGGCGCGTGTCCCCGACCAGCCGGCCCGCATCTTCAATGTTACGCTGGGATATGACTATGAGGGATTCTCGGCCCGTCTCTCCTACCTGTACCAGACCGACCGGGTGAGCGGCATAGACAGGAACGACAAGCTGGACAGCTTCACGGGGGACTACGCGCGGTGGGATCTCACGCTTCAGCAACGGCTCGACTGGGGGATCACCCTGTTTGCGAATCTTGTGAACCTGAACAGCCGGCCTGACAAGACGTATCGCGGCAACGCGCTCATCAACCCGACCTATATAGAGTACTACGGCTTCACATGCGATGTAGGAGTTCGCTTCAGGTTCTAGCAGTGGTCGTCGCAGTGGCGGTACTAATCCACTATTCACCAACTGGAGGTACGCAATGAAATTCACCTACAGATGCTTCCTCGCGGCTCTCATTGCGGGAGTCGTGCTCTTCCCTGCCATGCAGGCATTGGCGCAGGACACACTCGTCGTGGACTACAAGAACCAGGACGGGACCGTGAAGATCAACGCGCTGCTCGATGCCGTCCTCGGGGACACCCTTCCCGGCGGGGCGAGGGCAAATCTCAACCGCGTGTACAAGCTCATGAAGGGCGGCTATTACGAGAACGAAGAGCGCATTGAGAACGGCGGGAACGGCGGCTGGCCTCTGCGCATCGTCGGCGAAGCCGCGGGCGCCACGGAGCTGGACAACCCCCCCGTGCTGCAGATGGTCAGACGGCAGGACGGCACGGTGGATCAGCGCATGATCACCGGCCAGCACGACGTAACCCTGAAGAACCTCTGGATCACCGGCGCGGATGACACCGGCGTGCAGACGGCATATCAGCCGATCCAGATCGACGCTTCCAATCACACGTTCATCATCGACAACTGCATTTTCGATCGCAGCAATTTCGCCATCACCGCATTCACGGCGACCGGCAACAAGATCACCTTCACCAACAACAAATTCCGTAACCTGATCGGGCGTCCCAGCACGCAACAGTGGGAGGGACGCGGTATCTCCGTGTGGGCGGACCAGGACACGGTCATTGTCGAAAACAACACCTTCTTCAATGTGAACTTCACCTGCTTCCAGATGGAAAGCGGCGCGGCAAAGTATGTCCGCTTCAACCACAACACCATCGTCAACAACGGACGCAACTTCATCCAGGGCGCGTGGTGGAGAGATGCATACTTCGCCAACAACCTCATCATCAACGGCTTCTGGATGGGTGAAGGCCTCGCAGATTACTCCGCTTCCGGCCGCGATCCCAGGGCCTACAACTCCGGAATGTTCGCCATCGGCCAATTGCCGGCCTCCTATGGCCCCGAGCAGGGACGGCGTATCCTCCTCGCCAACACCGCAGCATGGCGGGATCCTCAATTCGCCACGTTGTACGGCGACACGATCAGGCCGCAGTTCTTCGTCAATCGCGTGACTACAGAGGATTTCCTGGACGTGTACGGCGAGAACATGGTCATGAAAGATACGATGTGGCTCGGCACCATGCCGAACTTCCCGACGTATCCGGACACCCTCATCCCGAAGATGTGGGCGAACATCACCGATCTTCGCCGCAGCATAACCCCCGGCACGGAGTATTTCTACAACCTCCCGTATTTTGCCGGTACCGAATGCTTCACGTGCGTGAGCTGGCCGCTGCCCGAGGACTTCTCGTACACGACTCCGGCCAATTTGCTCACAGCTGGCACGGACCATCTCCCGCTCGGCGACCTGAACTGGTTCCCGGCCCAGAAGGCGGTTTTCGAGGCCAACAAGGAACTGTACCTTGACACGCTCGAAGCCCTGGCCGGACCGGTGACGGTGTACACCCCGGTTGCAGGTCTGGAGGCCGAAGCCGGAACGCCGGGCAACGGCGCTGCGGTCGACGCATTCGCGGGATTCTCGTATTTCCACATGAACGGCGGCGGCACCATCACCTGGACGTTTGACATCGCCACTGCCGGGCAGTACGATCTTCGCTTCTGGGTGCATGAGTACGGCCGCGGCATGAGCGGTCCGGAAATCCACATCAACGGAACACCCGTCCACGATGTCGCGCACGGCTGGGGTCAGTTCATCTTCGACGTGGCCCTCGGACCGGCAGCCGGTCTGCCGAACAATGAGTGGATATGGGTGAATGTCGCCCAGGATTCACTGCTGACGTCGGAAGCCGGCGTGTTGACGTGGGCTGCCGGCACGAACACCATCATGATCAAGAACAGCTGGGGTGAGATGGGCTTCGCCGGTGTCGACGTCATCCGGCACGGAACGACCGACACGCTGAAGCTGCGCGCTCCCCAGGCGGACTACACCATCGTCGAGGCATTGGGCGAAGGCGCGCCGTGGGTCCCGAGCCGCTTCAAGTCCGTGTTGATGGGGACGAACGGCACCGTCACGTGGGCCGGCGTCGATGCACCAACCGCGGGTGATTACACGGTTTCCTTGTTCTACCAGAACTACGGCGGCGCACAAACCGGCTCCATCCAGCTCGATGGCTCCACCGTCATCGCCTCCGTGGCGCTGCCCGGCATTGCGGATTCGACCGGCCTGAGTGTCCTCGCCACACCGGCGTTCCCCGTCACAGCCGGCACCCACACTCTCGGCGTCACCGCGTCCGGCATCAACCTGGACTGGGTGCAGTTCACGAAGGTTGATAAGACCACCGACGTGCTGGATCCTGACGGTGTGCCGGGGAGCTTCGCTCTGGAGCAGAACTACCCGAACCCGTTCAACCCGACCACGACGATCAACTTCGCCCTGGCCAAAGCATCCAACGTTGAACTGACCGTCTACAATGTCCTGGGCCAGCGGATTGCCACGCTTGTGAACGGCCAGCTCGCAGCAGGTACGCACACCGTGAAGTTCAATGCGCGGAACTTCGCGTCGGGCGTGTATTTCTACCGGCTGGATGCAGGCGGGTTTGTCGCCATGAAGAAGATGATGTTGCTTAAGTAGCCGGCCCTTGTGGTCCGGTGGGGAAACCGCAGGGCGGCCGGAAGCGATACCGCGTCGGCCGCCCTGTGCTTTGTGTATAGCCCTGTGAGGGATTTCATGCGCATCTTCCGAGCGGCGATCACCGCCTCATGCATCACAACGCTCTTCACATGCCTCCCCTCCGCCCTCTTCATGTTGGAACCCGTGACAATGGAAGATCTCCAGACAGTGGTTCAGACCCGCACCGACAGCATCCTCGCTGAGATGCGACGCGTGCTTGATGTCGAATTCGAAGCGTGGTACCCGCGAGCCGTCGACACGCTCCACGGCGGTTTCCTGAGCGATATGGACTACCAGTGGAATGTGGAGGGCCGTCAGGAAAAGATGGTGGTCACACAGGCACGCCATGTCTGGGCTGCAGCACATGCCGCGCGCTTTTACAACAAGGACACCACGCTGAGACACATCGCCGCCCACGGAGTATCGTTCCTGCAGAACACCATGTGGGATACCGCGCGGGGCGGGTACTATGACCTGACGACCCGTGAAGGCGTGCCGGTGCAGGAAGATGGGAAGATCATCAAGCGGGCCTACGGCAACGCGTTTGCCATCTACGCGCTCGCTGAATACGCACAGACCTCCGGCGACACCGCCGCGCTCGGACTGGCACAGGAGAGCTTCCGCTGGCTGGAAGCGCACAGTCATGACTCGCTGCACGGTGGGTATTTCCAGTTTCTGGAGCGAGACGGAAAACCGCTCGTAGACGGCTGGCGGGGTGCACCTCCCAAGGACCAAAACTCGACAATCCATCTGCTCGAGGCCTTCACCCGACTCTACGAGGTCTGGCCCGATCCCCTCGTGCGCACGCGCCTTGAGGAGCTCCTTCACCTGGTGCGCGACGTGATCACAACCCCCCGTGGATATATGGTGCTGTTCTTCGATCGGACATGGAAACCCGTATCCTTCGCGTCCTCCCCCGCCTCGATCAGAGAACAGAACTATGAATATGATCACGTCTCGTTCGGTCATGATGTAGAGACGGCCTACCTGCTGCTGGAAGCGTCAGGCGCTCTGGGGCTGGAGAACGACACCACAACGCACAGGATCGCCAGGACGATGGTGGAGCATGCGCTGGCGCAAGGGTGGGACCGACACCACGGGGGATTCTTTGATGGCGGGTACTATGTCGACGGAGACGACCACGCCACGATCGTCCGCAGGACCAAAGAGTGGTGGGCGCAAGCGGAGGCCCTCAACACGTTCTTGCTGATGGCAGATCTCTATCCCGAAGACGCATCGCGGTTCACCGATCTGTTCTGCGCCCAGTGGGAGTACTGCAAGAAGTATGTCATTGACCATGAACACGGTGGGTGGTACTGGGGTGGCATCGATATGGCGCCTGAGCACGTGCGCACACCCAAGGCGTCGATCTGGAAATGCACGTATCATACGTCCAGAGCCCTCATCAATTGCATACGCCGCCTGCGGGCCCGGGGTCTTCCCGAAACTCAACGGCACTTCGCACCCGTCAACCCCAACACTACGGCCGCCGCCCGGGCGCTCCTCGAACAGCTGTATGACATCAACGGCAGGAAGATCATCGCCGGCCACCAGAACTACGTGGGCAGGGTTGACACCTATCCGCAACGTGTCAGGGAGATCACGGGGAGGACGCCGCAGATATGGGGATGTGATTTCATCAACTATGACAAACCCGGAGTCGCCGCCGCCGTCGTCCGCGAGGCGTACAGGAAGTTCACGGAGGGATACATGGTCACCCTCATGTGGCACGCGGGGCGTCCCACTGACGATCCCCCCTTCGGCTGGAAAGAGAGCATCCAGGCAGACCTCACCGAGAACGAGTGGCAGGATCTCATCACCCCCGGAACAGCGATCCATGGCCGCTGGCTCCGGCAGGTGGACACTGTCGCGGGCTACTTGAAGGAGCTGCAGGACCTCGGTGTCCCGGTATTATGGAGGCCGTATCACGAGCTGAACGGCGTATGGTTCTGGTGGGGAAACCGTAAGGGCGAGAAGGGATCCGCTCAATTGTACCGGATGCTCTATGACCGGTTCGTTCGCCACCACGGGCTCAACAACCTTCTCTGGGTCTGGAACGCGAACGCCCCGCGCCAGCTGGTGCTGGATGAAGCATTTGCGTATGAAGAATTCTTCCCCGGGCTGGCGTATGTCGATGTTCTCGCAACGGACGTCTATCACCATGATTACCAGCAGAGCCACCATGACGACCTGGTCATGCTCGCGCAGGGGAAGGTGGTCGCGCTGGGGGAAGTGGGCGAGGTCCCGACGCCCGGAATCCTGGCCCGGCAGCCCCGGTGGACCTGGTTCATGATTTGGGGAGATTTTGTCGATACGCACAACACGCCGCAACAGATCAAGGCGCTCTATGACTACCCCACCGTCCTGACGCACGAAGACTTTGCGGCTCCCGCAAAGTGACCTTCGGGCCCGGCTGGCTGCCTCACCCGGGCTTCTCTTCCAACCCTGGTTGTAGGTGGGAAGAACTTTTTCTAGATTGAGGAAACTCAAGAGTGCACGCCAGAGTCGAACAGAAGATGAAGAGTTTTCTCCGACAGCATTGGGGCGCGTTGTTCCTCTCCCTGATCGCCCTCTCGTTCGTGGGAGGGCAGGCCTTCCTCTCCGCCCACCGCGGGACAGCCGTGAAAGAGGTGTACTTCGCCGACCGGCTCACCGAAGCACACCGGCTCCTCGTGGATGAGTACAACCGCCTGCATGAAGGAAGCGTGAAAATCATCCCGATCGATTTTCCGAACGAGGACTTCACGACCAATGAGCGCAAGGAGATCCTTGCACGTTTTTTGAGGGGAGAAGGAGACGGGGTGGACGTGTTTGCCGTGGACGTCGTCTGGGTGCAACGGTTTGCACGGTGGAGTGAACCTCTCGATCAGTATTTCTCGCAAGAGGAACTGGCAGGCATTTCGGAGGATGGGCTACGGTCGTGCTACAAGGACGGGAAGCTCGTGGCCGTTCCGTTCGCACTCGTCCGGGGCGTGCTGTTATACCGTGAAGACGTTCTGCGGTCGATGCCGGGCGGCGACCGGCTGATCAAGAAGGTTCAGGAAGGGATCACGTGGGAGGAGTTTGTCAGTTTCGGGGAGAAGCTCCATGGACAGCGGCCATACTACCTGTTTCCTGCTGCCGCCTATGAAGGATTGATGTGCGTGTTCAACGAGGTTCTCCTGGGCTTGCAGCCGGACTACTATGCCGTGCACGGGTTCGACTTCGAGACGCCGCAGGCGGCCCGGGCGCTCCGGCTCCTGGTCGACCTGGTCCAGACTAACCACGTGACGCCCGAAGAGGTAACGGGAATGACGGAAGTGTCGAGCTACGAGTATTTTCTCCGCAACAACGCCTGTTTCATCCGGGGATGGACCAGTTATCACAGGGATTTTCCCGAGATCAAGGGGGAGAAGCGCCGTCTTCGCAACGCCCCGCTCCCGCACTTCGCTGACGGCACTGCGGCTTCCACCATCGGCGGCTGGAACCTGATGGTATCCAAATTCAGCTCGGAGAAGCCGGAGGCCATTGCGTTCGTCAAGTTCCTGCTCGAGAAGAGCTCACAGGAGACCGTGTTCACGAAGGCGGGGTATTTCCCGCCCCTGCGGGCGCTCTATGAGGAAGAACCCTACACGACATCGTACCCCGAGCTGACGGCTTTCCGTCAGATGTCCGCGCACGGCGTCCACCGCCCCTCACACCCGAACTACACGCGGTATTCAGAAATCCTCGCACAGCAGATCTCCCAGGCCATCCGCGGCCGCGTCACGGTTGAAGAAGCGCTCCGGCAGTCGACCATTGCCATCGAATCGGAAAAGTTCACCCTCACACGAAAGTAACACGGCTATCGGCCTGAGCGATGGGTCTCCTCCGTCTGAAATCAAAGCTTTCGCAGCACCGGTTCGAGATCAACCATATTCTCGTGTTCTTCATCGTGGTGATCCTGTTCCAGCTCTTGCTTGTGCTCTTTCAGGGGTCGCTGGTGACGAATTTCCTGAATGATGCTCAGCAGTGGTTCCAGAAGTATCACGCCGAACGCATTGCCATGGTGACCTCCGCGAGTCTGGAAAATCTGTTTGAGAGTCAGCAGCGCATGTGGGCCGAAGGAAAGATCGATGAGGCCCAGACGGTGTACTCGGTGAATGTCTTCTTCAAGCAACTTATCATGCAGCGGAGTACGGAAGAGATTTCCCTGATCCTCCTGAAGGACGACCGGATCTACCTCGTCACCGACGGCCAGCAGATGAACGAATTCTTCAAGGGGACGCTTCGCCCATACAACGGGGGCACGCCTGATTCGGCGGACGCCGCCGTGGCGTATTTTTCCGCCGTCAGGGATGACCTGCTGCGCAACGAACGCATCATGAGCGAGGTGGTTAACCAGCAGACCTTTAACGTTCTTGTCCCCTTCGTTCCGTACGGCGAGTTCGTCGGTGCGCT
Organism: Bacteroidota bacterium; assembly: GCA_020846365.1. Lineage (GTDB taxonomy): Bacteria > Bacteroidota > Ignavibacteria > UBA10030 > UBA6906 > JAGDMK01. Next base: position 13,852 of record JADLEA010000097.1, on the reverse strand, counting down.
GTATCTCCGTATGTCGCCGGATTTCACGATGTTGACCGACGAAGTTCAGACGAATTTTGACCGCGTGTCCTTCGCCTTTTCAGCGCTCATCGTACTTGGGATGATCGTGATGTATGTGGTTTCTACCAACGCGGTCCGGGAACGCAACGAGGCCCGGGAACGGCTGTTCGAGGAGCATCAGGCCAACCTGGAAAAGCAGATCCGGCTGGAAAAGGAGTCCATCTTCACGAAGCGCATCTACCATACGCATCACAAGGCCGAGAAGATCATGGGCTTCATCAAGAGCGACGTCCGCGCGATGACGCCCGGGAACCTTGAAGAATTCAGACGCCGTGTGATTGCATATTCGAACTTTATTTCACGCATTATCTATGACATGAAGTGGTATGACCAGGATATCAACACGATCGTCAACCCGGTCTTCCGCTCCAACATTAATGACATCATCGCCTTCATCGTCCAGAACGTGTTCCTCAGGATATCCAGCCGCAACGACATGTTCTCGTTCACCTGCGACCTGGATCCGGCCCTCCCTCACGTTCCGGTCAATGAGTTCATCATCTGGGAGATCCTGGAGCCGCTCATACAGAACAGCATCGACCACGGAGCCCAGAATGCGATCGAGATCACCCTTCGCACAAAGTATGACGCCGCATCCGGCATATCACGGATCGTGATACAGGATACCGGCGTGGGCATCCCGGCAGAACTCCTGCAGTACAACGGACGGGGCGTCAAGCGGATCTTTGAAGAGAAGAAGGCGGAAGGAAACGGCATGGGAACGCATTCCGGTTACGGATGCCACATCGCCCACCAGCTTGCCGTCGGCAAATGCGGCTGGGAGCTGGACGCCGACAACCTTCCGGAAGGCGGCTGCTGTTTCACGATAACCATCAGGCACACGGCACGATCATGAGTACTGTCACCCCCATCCAGCTCCTGCTTGTGGAAGACGAGGATTTCGACGTCGCGCGCGTCCGGAACACTGTCGCGTTGCTGGCAGCCCGGATCCACATCGCGGGCATCGCTTCAAACGGCAAAGCGGCCCTTGATCTCATCCGGGCAAAGCCGGACAAGTACGATGTCGTCATCCTGGATTTCCAAATTTCGGGTGGGCTGCGCGGCGAGGCCTTGATCCAGCAAATCAAGGAACTCAATCCCCTTCTCCAGATCATCGTCATCACCAAGATGACCATCAACATGACCGACCTGGACTTTGCCAACAGCCTGCTCAAGGCGGGGGCATTCTGGTACTGCACCAAATATCCCGGAAACATCGAGGAGTTCATTTACCAGCCCACTGACTTCCTGCTCAGCATCTGCAATGCCTACGAGAAGAAACGGCTCGAGAAGCTGAAGCAGCGGTCGGACAAACGCCTCATGAAAAACGTGGAGGCCCTCCTCGAGGCGAAGATGATTCATGGCGAGTCCAGACCCATGATCCAGCTTAAGGAAGCGATCGAGAAATTTGCGCGGAGCGATGCAAGCGTGCTGATCACCGGTTCTTCAGGGACGGGCAAGGAGCTGGTGGCCTGGAACATCCATCTCAAAAGCAAGCGGCACTTCGAGACCTTTGTGCCGATCAACTGCGGCGGCATTCCCCAGGGACTGATCGAGAGCGAGCTGTTCGGTTACGAAAAAGGATCCTTCACCGGCGCCGTCGCATCCAAGCCCGGGCTGTTCGAAGTGGCAAACAACGGCACGATATTCCTGGACGAGGTCTCCGAACTCCCCCCCTCCGCCCAGGTAAAGCTCCTCCGGGTCATCCAGGACGGGGAGATCGAGAAGATCGGACGGACAGGCAGTCTCTCGGTCAATGTGCGAATCGTCGCCGCAACGAACAAGGACCTGCAGAAAGAGGTCAACGAGGGCCGGTTCAGGGAGGACCTGTACTACCGGCTCAATGTCATCCCCCTCGACCTTGTTCCGCTCAAGGACCGGGGGGAGGACGTGTTGCTCCTGTTCGATCATTTCCTGGCCTACTTCAGCGCTGACATGGGTATCCCCATCCCCGAAGTCGAGCCGGGCGCAAAAGAGATCCTGCTGAACTACAAATGGCCGGGAAATGTCCGTGAATTGCGGAATGTCGCCCAGCGCCTCCTGCTGAACTGCGAAGGAAAGATCACGGCGAAAGACGTAAGTCACCCGATGATCCTCAAGAGTCCCCTCCGCAAAGACGATCCGGCCGGAGAGAGGGATTTCCAGGGCGGGCAGGTGCTCCCCCTCCGCGAAATGGAACGGATCTACAGGACGAACTACTTCAAGTACGTTCGGAGCATTTCCAGCTCCGACTCCAATGCGGCGGAAAAGCTCGGCCTCGCACCGTCGAATTTTTTCCGCATGTGCAAGGAACTCGGATTGAAGTAGGCGACCAACACAAAGGGGCTCCTGCATATGTCGCGACATCCGCGTCACGCAAACGGGTTCACCGCGTTCTTCCTCGCCATGCTGCTCGCTGCGGCCGCCAGTGCCGCATCCCCTCAACACACGGACTCTCTTCGACAACGCATCCTCCGGATCATCGATTCACGGAACGCCAGGGTGGGCGTTGCCATTCTGGGAAGCAATCCAGCGGACACGCTCTTCATCAACGGCGACCGCCATTGCCCGATGCAAAGCGTCTTCAAGTTCCATCTCGCTCTGGCCGTGCTTCGCCGGGTGGATGAACGCGCGCTGTCCCTGGATCAGAAGATCCACGTCACTGCCAAAGACCTCCTGCCGCGGACGTGGAGCCCGTTGCGGGAGAGATACCCGAAGGGAAACGTGAACCTCCCCCTGAGCGAGATCCTCCGTGCCACCGTCTCGGAGAGCGACAACAATGGGTGCGACATTCTCTTTCGCCTGATCGGAGGACCGGCAGCGGTCGATAGCTGCATGCGCCATCTCGGCATTCACGATGTCGCGATCGTTGCCAATGAAGAAGAGATGCATCGCGCCTGGGATGTGCAATACAGAAACTGGACGACCCCCCGTGCCGCGCTGGAGCTTCTGGCTGGTTTCCGGGCAGGACGATTCCTTTCCGGGGAGAACAACGCCCTTCTCTGGCGCTTCATGGTGGAAACGTCCACCGGACCGAAGAGAATCAAGGGGCTCCTGCCAAAGGGAACGATCGTTGCGCACAAAACCGGTTCATCCGGAGCGAATGACGATGGGTTGTCGGCCGCGACAAACGACATCGGCATCATCGTGCTCCCCGACGGACGGGAGGTGCTCATCGCGGTGTTCGTGTCCGATTCCCGGGAACCCGACGGCACCAACGAACGCATCATCGCAGACGTTGCGAGAGCCGCATGGGAGCATTTCTCGGGAGAGAGAGCCTGCACCATTGTTGTGAATGGCGAGAGTCCGTACCGCATCGTGATTCCGGCGCTTGCGAACGACGTGGAACGCAAGGCCGCTGAGGAACTCCAGAAGTTCATCCTGAAGATGTCCGATGTCCAACTTCCCGTCGTCGACGATACAGCCGGCGTAAACCCGTGTGAGATCCTGATAGGCCGGAACAACCGCGTTCGCCGGCTCATTCCCGGTTTTGACGGGTCGGGTTTGGAGGAAGACGGATTCAGACTCGTTACGGCGGGGCAGAAACTGCTTATCGTTGGCGGGAGTCGAAAGGGAACTCTTTACGGCGTCTATGCACTCCTCGAGGAGGTTCTGGGTTGCCGGATGTACACTGCCTCGGTGAACATGGTACCGCGACAGAGAGTGATCTCCATCCCTCCTCTCGACACCACTCAGGTTCCTTTCATCCGGTTCCGCCAGGTGCACTACCTCAACGCAATGGACAGAGCCTACAGCGATTGGCATAAGCTCCATTCGCTGGCAGACCAACAGGAATCGTGGGGGATGTGGGTCCATACCTTTGAGCGGCTTGTGCCCGCACAGGTCCATTTTGCCGAGCATCCCGAGTATTTCTCCCTGGTGGGTGGCAGACGCATTCCCAACGGCCAGCTTTGCCTTTCTCATCCCGCACTCTTTGACGTGCTGACCACCTCGCTCCGTGCGGCCATGGCCCGGCAGCCGTCAGCCCGTATCTGGTCGGTCTCCCAGAACGACAATTTCAATGAGTGCCAGTGCGACAGTTGCCGGGCCCGGAACGAGCGCTATGGCGGCAGTTCCGGGACCATGCTTGCCCTGGTCAATCGCGTCGCAGATACATTCCCCGGGAAGACCATCTCGACCCTGGCGTATCAGTACACCCGGAGCGCACCCCGCGGCATCGCGCCGGATTCCAACGTAAACATCATGCTCTGTTCCATCGAGTGCAATCGCAGTGAGCCCATTGCCACCGATGTTCGAAGCGCTTCGTTCCGGAAGGACGTCGAAGACTGGGCCGGGCTCACCGACAACATTCTCATGTGGGACTACGTCGTGCAATTCCGCAACTACGTGAGTCCGTTCCCGAATCTTCGTGTCTTGCAGCCGAATATTCAGTTTTTTGTCCGGAACAACATCCGCATGATGTTTCAGCAAGGAAGCGGGCACAGCGTCACCGAGTTCGGAGAGCTGCGCACGTATCTTATCGCCAAGCTCCTCTGGGATCCCTTCTGCGACGTTGACGCCCACATGAACGATTTTCTCGCCGGATACTACGGCCCGGCGGGAACGTATCTTCGCGCCTACATTGACAGCATGCACGATGCCCTTGAACGGTCGGGGGACGTCCTCGACATCTATGGCTATCCTTACGATGCGATTGACAGCTATCTCACCCCGGCCCTCATCGAGGAGTATTCCCGGCTGTTCGACGAGGCCGAGCGCGTTGTGAGCGACCAACCCGAACTTCTGGATAGGGTGAAGACCGCACGGTTACCGTTGGAATTTGCGATCCTGGACATCGCCCTGCATGATGTCAATCCGGATCTGAGTTATTTTGACAAACACGACGGACGTTGGACACCGAAGCCGGCAATGCGCAGACGGCTGGACGCGTTCGTCGCACAGGCCAAGAAAGCAGGGATCGAACGGCTGGAGGAGAGCGGCAGGTCCCCCGATGAGTACAAGGCATCGGTGGAGCAGCAAATGCACGTGAGCGTGGAGGGGAACCTTGCTTTCGGAAAGCCCGTCACCCTCCTGACTCCGCACAGCGAGAAGTATCCGGCAGGCGGCGGGAAAGCTCTCACCGACGGTCTTCACGGTCCCAATGATTACCACTGCAACTGGCTGGGCTTTGAAGCGGAGCATCTCGACGCAGTCATCGACCTGGGACGTGACACCTCTTTCTCCTCAATGTCGATGAGTTTTCTTCAGATGTGGTACGCGTGGATCTGGATGCCTCTCAAGGTCGATGTGGCGATTTCCGCCGATGGGAGGAACTTTTCTTCCGTGGCAACGTTAGTCAACAGTGTGCCCGACACAACATCCGGGGTCTTCAAGAAGGATTTCCGCGTCGATGTCGGCACCCGGCGGGCGCGCTATGTGAAGGTCACCGCACAATCCCGATTGCAGTGCCCTGAGTGGCATATCGGGGCCGGCCAGAAGTGCTGGATGTTCATCGATGAAATCGTCATCCGCTGAAATGAGATGTCGAGAACCGGTCGAGGGAGTCCGGTGGCCGACGCCATTCACCCACGCAGAGACCATGCCATGCGCGCACCATGTCTTCTCCTCCTTTGTGGAGCATTGGTGACTGTCCACGTTTCGACGCCTGCCGCCGCTTCCGCATATGCCGGTGAGGCCACGTTGTCGGGGTATGCCGGGACCGTTTCCGGTTCGACGATGACCTACACGTCGCCCATCTCGGCTGCCCGCACCGCGTTGATTTCCCGGGCGACCGACGGGACGAGCGCGATGGCCTGGCGGAGCGAGACAGTGCCGGCCGGGCATGGTGCGAGGCCAATCGCATTTGTCTGGCTCGCAGGCGTGGGATGCAACCTGGGAGAGAACCGGTTCACGCTCTTCGCGAATGGAAACGAAGTGGCGTCGTTCACCACCTCCTCCCGGGATTCGTGGGAGGTGCAAGGACCTGGCGGCACGCGGCTTTCCTTCCAGACGGTCATGATTGACCGCCACAAGGACCGCTTCGGATTCATGCAGCTCCTGCTTCCTCCGGGAACCTTCGAACCCGGAAGACCCGTTGAACTCCGGATTGTCGGCGAGCCGGCACGGAGTTCCGCGTGGGTGATGACCTTTACCTACGCACTCGCCAACGGCCTGAATGCAAGCTCCAGGCCGGTTCTCCTGCGCGAACAGGGGGGGACCGTTCAGCCCCTGGATCTGGAGATCATCAATATTGGCACCACCACGACCGCGCGGGTCCGCATTGCCGGCCTACCCGAAGCATCTGTCGTCGCGCCGTTTGGTGTCACTCGTCATACCGCCAAGCTTCCGCCGGTGACGCGGAACCAGATGGTGAACGTGGAACTGGAGATGGGCGGAGCGCACAAGAGCGTCGCTGCGATTCTCAGGCCCGTTCGCCCCTGGACAATCTACCTGGTGCAACACACGCACACCGACATCGGCTACACGCGTCCTCAGACGGAAATCCTCGCGGAGCATTTGCGTTATATTGACTACGCCCTGGATTTTTGCGACCAGACGGATGACTATCCCGACGAAGCTCGATTCCGGTGGACATGCGAGACATCCTGGGCGGTGCGGGAGTATCTCAAATCCAGACCGGCAGAACAGATTGCCCGGCTCAGGAAACGAGTCCTGGAAGGGCGGATTGAGGTCACGGGAATGCTCCTCAACTGGTCGGAGGTTGCAGATGAGAACGCGCTCGTTCATTCGTTGCAGCCGATCGGCATGATGCGGGAGATGGGACTACCAGTGAAGACAGCAATGCAGGACGATGTGAACGGTTTTGCATGGTGCCTGGTGGATTACTTCCATGATCTCGGCATACGCTACGTGACGTCCGGAATCAACGCCGCACGGGCCTTGAAACCTTTCAGCGTGCCGACGCCCTTCTGGTGGGAATCGCCATCCGGAAAGAGGGTTCTTGCTTACCGTGCGGATCATTACATGACGGCGAACTTCTACAACATCCATACGGAAGACTTCGAGCACATCGAGCGGGAATTTCCGGGCTACCTGCAACAGTTGGAATCGGACGGCTACCCGTACAACAGCGTCAGCATTCAATACAGCGGATACTTCACGGACAATTCACCTCCTTCCACGTTCGCGTGCGAGAACATCCGGCGCTGGAACCAGAAGTACGAGTGGCCCAGGTTGCGCAGCGCGACAGTACGGGAATACCTGGAATGGGTGGAGCAGGAGCACGGCGACGCGTTGCCCACACACCGCGTCGCATGGCCGGATTGGTGGACGGATGGGTACGGTTGCGCAATGCGAGAGACTGCAGCCGGCCGTCAGACCCAGACTGATCTGATCGTGAATCAGGGACTCCTCGCCATGGCGCAGGTGTTCGGTGCATCGCTGCCGCCGTCCGTCTTCCAGCAGATGCACTCGGTCGCAGACAATCTGCATTTCTACAACGAACACACGTTCGGAGCGGCAGAGAGCATTTCCGATCCGCTGGCGGAGAATTCTCAGACCCAGTGGGCTGAGAAATCGTCCTATGCCTGGCAGGGAGTCATGCAATCCCGCCTCTTGCGAGAAGCGGCCATGGGCCAAATCCAGCCATACCTCCGCCCTGCTCCTGAACCAAGCGTTGTAGTTTTCAATACGCTGAATTGGTTACGTTCCGGTACACACGTGGTGTACATCGACAACCAGATGCTTCCCGGCGACAAAACCTTCCGCATTCTGGATGACCGGGATCACGAGGCGCCCGCGCAGCTGGTCACGAGCAGGCCGGAAGGCAACTACTGGGCCATCTGGGTTAGCGATGTCCCGCCTCTCGGGTATCGCACTTACCGGCTGGTGAGCGGTGCGACAGCGAGGCCGCTCGACCCGCCATTCCAACCGGCAGACACCGTACAGAACACCTACTACCGTCTCATCCTCGACCGGAACACGGGAGCGATCCGCAGTCTCTACGACCGGGAGCTGAATCGAGAGCTTCTGGACACCGAAAGCCCATGGCAGATGGGGCAGTTCATTTACGAGCGACTGTCCGATCGCCATCCCCTCGAAGAGCTCCGCCTGGGCGAATACACGCGCACGACCTTGCGCAACGTGACGGTAAAACCCGGCGTCGACGGTCCCATCTGGCAAAGCGTTGTGCTCTCCGGGGTTGGTGACGGATTCGTCGAGGACAATGGGATCAGCTGCGAGCTCCGTATCTTCAAGACCACAAAGCGCATCGACCTGCTCTTCAAGGGACGCAAGAAACCCGTCGACGACCCTGAGGGAGTGTACGTGGCTTTCCCGTTTGCGCTCGCAAACGGGAAGCTCTTCTTCGAAGCACAGGGAGGGATCGTCCAACCGGGCGAGAACCAGCTTCCCGGCACCGCCACAGACTGGAACACGGCGCAGAACTTCGCCGCACTGCGGAGCGCTGACGCTCAGATTGTCCTGGTAAGCGATGAGATTCCACTCATGCAATTCGGAGGGATCAACACCGGCCGGTATCGACCCGATGCCAGGCCGGCCACCGGTCAAATCTTCTCATGGGTGCTGAACAACTACTGGACGACCAACTTCCGTTCCAGCCAGGAGGGGGAGGTGGCCTGGAGCTATGTGCTCACGTCTGGGAGTAACGCGGGCAATGCCTTCGCAACAATGTTCGGCTGGGGGGCTCGCGTGGCATTTGTTTCGCGGGTGCTGCCCGGAGCAGCCGGCGGTTCCACCGTGGCCGGAAACCGGTCCGTGTGGCCATTCGAACCATCCACGGTCCTCCTCATCAGTGCGAAGCCCACACAATCGGGGATTTTGCTGCATCTGAGGGAAACCAGCGGAACAGCCTCGACCCTCTCGTTGGCCGAACCTGGTGCGGGATGGAATATCGAGGAGGTGGATGCGCTTGGCACCCCCCTGAGTGAAACGGCACCCCTCTCCTTCCACCCATACGAATCGAAGTTCCTTCGCCTCTCCCGTTGAGGAAACTGATTTCCGGCGGGGACGAATTCCCCGGAAGCTGTGTTATACCTCAGAGGAAGCGGCCAGGGTATTCTCGCCGATGCCTGCGCGTTCCGTGATGGCATAGCTCTTTCACTTCACAGAACCACGATTGAGGAGGGTGGACAATGCGAATCCGTGATGTTGTCGCATGTGCGTTTGTGCTGGGGATGGTTGGTTCAGGGTGCAAAGATTCTACATCGGAACCGGATGCCGGTGGCACTCCGATAGTGCAACTGACTGCCGCGGCTTCGGGAGGAGGTGGAGGCCCGGTATACATCGCCAAGCTCTCCTTCTCCGGCGGATCCCGCAGCGCAATAGATTCGCTCCGTGTAAGCGGAGCACTTATCGTCCTGAAAGATATCGTTTTCAAGGCGGCGATTGACACCGTGAAGGTACGAGATTCCGTGGAGACCGAGAGGTGGTACAAGTTGGAGGACGTCTTCGGAGGAATCCACGGGCATGGGAAAGATTCCAACCGCGTGCACTTCAAAGGTCCCTTCATTGTCGCTCTGCAAGATACCACGCCTGTTCAAGTCGCGTTAGACACCATCCCACCAGGAACCTACAACGGAATCCGATTCCATATCCACAAACTGAGAACCAAGGATCTCCAGCAAAATTCTTCGCTCCCTGACACCCTCGTCGGATACAGCATGGTCGTCACCGGCAGCGTCAGGGACACGACAGGGACGTGGACGGATTTCGTGTACAAGTCGGACATCAATGAGGAATTCAAAGCAAAGGGAGACTTCGTCGTCGCTCCCGGAGACAAGCTTGTCCCTTATGTTCTGAAGTTCGACATCGCTTCGTGGTTCAAAGCGCCTGACGGCCGGATTCTTGACCCGAATGATAGTCACGATCAGCGATGGATCCGCTATGCGATAAAAGCCTCTCTGCATGGCGGCATCCGTTGCGGTCGCGATTGGAATCATGACGGCGATCCGGACTAGTGCCCCTCCAACGTTTTGGTGCACCACAACGAGGGGCACAGTGCCCGACTCAAAGCGGTCGGAGTGTGCTTTGCGGCAACCAGTGACGGCGGCGAGCGATCCACGGTTGCTGACACACACGGACTGACCCGCCTTCGACTGAGACGTCTTATTGGTATCCATCCAGGCCCGTGTCGTGAGACGCGGGCCTGGGCTGAGATGTTTTGTATCACAACTCTCCGGGAAAGGAGAAACATCGTATGGGCCGTACGTGGAAGAGAGCGCATCTCCTGTTCGTTTCCGCTGTCTTTGTGGTTCTGGCATGTCCGGGGGCCAACGCAGATGTCATCACAGAATGGAATGCAAGGTCCGGACGGATCCTGGTCGGTGCCAACATCGGACCGGGGCTTGCCAATTGTGTGCGTGCGGTCGTACAAACAGCAGTGTATGAAGCCGTGAACGCGATAACCAAGCGTTATCCGGAGAGCGGATTGGGCTTGAAGGCCTCGCGTACGGCATCGATCGAAGCCGCTGTGGCGGCGGCCAATCGCGCCGTACTCGCCAGGCTGGTTCCTTTCCAGAAGCACGCGATCGATTCGATGTACCAGGCGGCGCTTGCATCTCTTGCCGACGGGCAGGCAAAGACTGAGGGCATTGCCCTCGGAGAAGAAGCCGCTGCAGCTGTCATCGCCAATCGCGCCGAGGACCATTGGGCCGCGCCGGAATGCTACCGGCCATTCACCGCTCCGGGAGTCTATGTGCCAACGGTCATCCCCATGGCAACGGAATTCCCAAAGAGAAAACCCTGGTTCATGACAAGTACCGAACAATTCCGCCCCGGCCCTCCTCCGGTATTCACCAGCGAGATATGGGCGCGAGACTACAATGAAATACAAGCGCTCGGGCGGAAGAACAGCATTCGCCGCAGTCCGGCACAGACCGAAATAGCCCTGTTCTGGGAGGAGACCATGCCGCCCATCTATGACGGACTGATCGCCTCTGTCGCCGAAATGCCCGGCCGGGAGGTCACCGAGAACGCTCGGATGTTTGCGGTCGTGGCCCAGGCAGGGGACGACGCGATTATCGCCGTCATGGAGGCCAAGTATCACTACAACTTCTGGCGGCCCATCACAGCCATTCGCAACGGGGACATCGACGGCAACAACACCACAGAACGAGACTCCGATTGGACCCCGTTGATCAGCACACCGATGCATCCTGAGTATCCGTGCGCGCATTGCATCATGTCGGGCGTCGTTGGGACGATCATCGAGGCGGAGATTGGAAACGGGCCGATGCCCGTGCTCTCGACAACCAGTGCTGCCGCGGGAGGAGCCAGGCGGACATGGAACAGCATCAAGGATTTCATGCAGGAAGTGGCAAATGCCCGCGTGTACGACGGTGTTCACTTTCGCAATTCCACCGCAGTCGGCACGGAAATGGGAAAGCAGATCGGCGCTCTGGCGGTGGCGAGATACCTGCAGCCGAATCCCAGGGGCAGTGATCGGTAGCGTTGGAGGAGTTGCTTCTGGCGTGTAACCTGGGTATACTGGTGCCATTGTCGAAACCAGCAACTCTTCCGGTTACCGGATGTCAGGCCGTGGGAACGCCAGTCAGCACATCGAGCGCGCTCTGGGTCGCCAGCCTCGCCTCTTTCCTCACGCCCTTCATGGGATCTTCGCTGAACGTCGCCCTTCCCGCGATCGGCACGGAGTTCAGTCTCAGCGCGGTGCTGCTCAGCTGGATCCCGACGGCGGACCTGCTTGCCTCGTCGATGCTCCTGGTTCCCATGGGGCGCCTTGCCGACATCATTGGCCGGCGCCGTGTGTTTCTGTACGGAATCGCCCTCTACACCCTTTCTTCCGGCCTGTGCGCCCTCGCTCCCTCTGCCGGCTTCCTGATTGCGATGAGAGCAGTACAGGGGGTGAGCGCTGCCCTGATGTTCGGCATCAGCATTGCCATACTGACGTCGGTGTTTCCTCCACAGGAACGGGGAAAAGCGCTGGGCATCAACTCCGCGGCCGTCTATGTCGGCCTTTCCCTCGGCCCGTTCATTGGGGGGATCATGACTTCCCAGTGGGGATGGCGGAGCTTGTTCTGGGCAAATGTCCCGCTCGGCATTCTCATGATCACGCTTGTGCTCACCCGGATGCGCACCGAGTGGACCGAGTCCCGCGGGGCACGATTCGACATTCCCGGTTCAATCCTCTATAGCATTTCGCTGGTCGCCCTAATGTACGGATTTTCCGAGCTCCCCGGAATCGCCGGCGCGGTGCTTGTCACCGGCGGCGTGGCGGGACTGGCGCTCTTCATCCGATTCGAGCGGCGCACGGCGAGTCCGGTCCTGGACATCAACCTCTTCCTTCAAAACAGGGTCTTCGCGCTCTCGAACCTCTCCGCGTTTGTGAACTACAGCGCGACATTCGCCGTGACGTTTCTGCTGAGTCTCTACCTGGCCTACATCCGCGGTCACACTCCTCAGGAGGCGGGCACCGTGCTGGTCATCCAGCCCATCATGATGGCGGTCTGCTCGCCGTTTGCAGGGAGGCTTTCGGACCGGGTGGAGCCGCGCATCATCGCATCGACCGGCATGGGGGTCATCGTCGCAGGTTTGATAGCGCTCGCCTTCCTGACGACCACCACGCCGCTCTGGTACATCATCGCCGCACTCGGGCTGCTCGGAATCGGTTTCGGGATGTTTTCTTCTCCCAACACCAACGCGGTCATGAGCTCGGTGGAGCGGTCCGTGTACGGAGTGGCAGCGGGGACGCTGGCCACCATGCGCATGACGGGTCAGACCATCAGCATCGGCATCGCAATGCTCATTTTTGCCCTCGTGGTCGGGACCGTGCAGATCACTCCGGAGTATCACGCCGGTTTCCTCAGGAGCCTTTCGATCGCCTTCGCGGTGTTCGCGGCGCTCTGCACGGTGGGGGTGTTCTCTTCGCTGGCCAGGGGGCGCGTCCGGTAACTGGTGGTCTCCGGCCCCAAAAAAAACGGCGGCAGATATGCCCTGCCGCCGTTGGTCGAAGAACGAGGCGTCGTCAGGCCGGCGAATGAGCCGCGGCCTCGGGCTGATACAATATCTCCTCCACCTTGAAACGCGTCTTTCCGGCAGGGACGCTCCACTCGATCGTATCCCCCACCCTGTAGCCGATGAGGGCTGTTCCGATGGGCGCCAACACGGATATGCATCCCTTGTCAATGTTGGCCTGGCCCGGGAAGACCAGCGTACAGGTAATCTTCTCCCTGGAATCCAGATCGCGAAGAATGACTTTGCTGTTCATGGTGATCACGTCAGCCGGGATACGATCGGCCGGCACGATGGTGGCACGATCAAGTTCTTCGCGCAGCGCTTTCAGGTATTGCTTGTCACCGTTCGAGCCCCCTTCTCCGCGGCCGACGAGATTGGAGAGACGGGTATGGTCTTGTTCGGTTATGTAGATCTTTCGCTCGTTCATTGCGTTCTCACAGGTTGTCTGAATGCTTGGACGGCTGGGATATGCCGGTGCTTTCCGCGATATCACCCCGCACGGTTGCGAGACATCGGGAGCAGTAGCGGGCCGTCGGGTCACGGGCGATGGTCTCGGCACCCAGAGGGTCCTTGCACATGACGCACCTGCCGTAGGCCCCCCGCTCAAGGCGTTCCAACGCGGAGCGGAATTCGTCATACATCGGGTGGCTTCGAAACGCCATGACCCGATCCAGCATTTCCGGGCTGGGCGAGTTTCTGAATGCGGCCAGGTCGGACTGCGCGGCCTTTTTCGTTCCGGAAACTGTCTCCAGGATCAGATCCACAAGCGTCTCGCCGCCGCACTGTGCATGCTTCCGTTCTTTCATATGTACCTCCTGCATGCCTCGTTCGCTTTCGGGACCGAAGCACGTCGTTTCTCATTGTTCCTGAAATCCGCATGCCCATTACGGATGGGGCACTTCTCCGCGCGTCTCCTTCGCAG
>JADLEA010000096.1 GCA_020846365.1 Bacteroidota bacterium | reverse complement strand
CTTCCGCTGATGAAGGAACGATACACGTTGCCTAGGACGGATAGTATATGAGCTTGCCGATTACGTGGACAGACGTCCTGGCCCTCGGACCGATAGCAGTGACGTTTGCCGGGACGCTGCTGGTAGTTATTCTGGAGGCCATTCTGAAATCCGCCTACCGGTGGGCCTTCTGGGCCACCCTGGCTGTCCTGGCAGTGGCTGGCGGCGTGGGCCTGGCCGGCATGGGGTCACAGGGGAGTGTCTTTGGCGGAACTGTCCTGACGGGGGGCTTCGCATCCTATTTCGCCGTCGTGTTCTCCATCGCCGGTGTCCTGGTGGTGCTGTTGTCTCAATCGTATCTCGTGAAGCACAATGCGGCCTTCGGAGAATACTATGCGCTCGTGCTTTCGTCGATCGTGGGGATGATGACGATGGCTGCGGCGAACGACCTGGTGGTCTTTTTCATCGGTCTGGAGACCATGTCCATCCCGTTCTATGTGCTTGCGGGCTTCACGAGGGGAGTACCCGAGAGCAACGAGGCATCCCTGAAGTACTTCCTGTTCGGCGCATTTGCGACCGGTTTTCTCTTGTATGGAATAGCCCTGGTGTACGGCACGACGGGGTCGACGGGTCTTCCGGCGTTGCGCGCATCGCTTGCCGGCGTCTCAACAGATCCGGTGTTCGTCATAGGTCTGGGTCTGATGCTTGTCGGGTTTGTGTTCAAGATCGCCGCCGTGCCCTTCCACATGTGGGTTCCGGATGTCTATGAAGGTGCGCCCACGACGGTGAGCGGGTTCATGTCCACGGGAGGCAAGGCCGCCGCATTCGCAGCCCTCATCCTGGTGCTCGCGCCGCAAGTCCTCGGGGCGGCACCCGGAGTCCGTGAGCTCATGGCCGTCATCGCCGCGCTCTCCATGATCTTCGGAAACCTCATCGCAGTGACGCAATCCAGCATAAAACGCATGCTGGCGTATTCAAGCGTCGCCCACGCCGGGTACATCCTGACGGGCGTGGTTGCAGCAAACGATGCCGGCAGCAACGGCGTGCTGTTCTATCTCCTCGCATACACGCTCATGAACGTGGGTGCATTCGGCGTCGTTGCCATGCTTGAATCCGCCGCGGGTGAGAATATCCGCATCGATCAATGCGCGGGTCTCCCCCGATCACGCCCCGGCCTGTCCGCGCTGATGGCGGTCTTCATGTTCTCCCTCACAGGGATTCCGCCCTTCGCCGGGTTCTTCGGAAAATACTACGTCTTCGCCGGCGCAATCGAAGCGGGGTACACCTGGCTCGCCATCCTCGGCGTCCTGATGAGTGTGGTTTCCGCATACTACTATCTCCGTGTCGTGGTTGTGATGTATTTCCAGGAGGGGACGGCGTTGCCGGAATCCCGGACCCCTTCCCTTGGCATGATTGCGCTGGTCCTATCGGCAGTCGGGCTTCTCGGACTCGGGCTGTTGCCTTCGACCGTCGTGGACATTACGGCGCGGTTCTTCTAGAAACCCGGCTGACGCACACCCTCCGGCAAAGAGGACGCTTGGTCCGATGCAGTTGCTGACCTCTCCCGAAAGCATGCGGGCATTTGACCGCCACGCTATCACCCGACACCACATCCCCGGCCAGGTGCTGATGGAAAACGCCGGGCGGGCGTGCACGGATCGTCTCGAGGCTGCCCTCGGTGGCGTCTCCGGGAAACATGTCGTCGTGGTAAGCGGAGGCGGGAATAACGGGGGAGACGGCCTCGTCATCGCCCGGCACCTTCTCATCCGGGGGGCGACAGTAACGGTGCTCCTTCTGGCGCGCGGGTCCTCGTTGCGGGGCGATGCCGCCGCCAACCTCAAGATACTCCTATCGCTACGCCTGCGGCATCCCAAACGGCTCACCGTTCGCGAGCTTCCGCAGACGTTCCGCACCTCGTCGGTTCTCAAACCTGACGCCATCGTGGATGCGATCTTCGGCACGGGGTTCAAGGGGGTGCCGAAAGGTGTGCACAAACAGGCCATGGAATGGATCAACGGACAGCGCACGTTCGTCGTCGCCGTGGACATTCCATCGGGGATCGATGGTGGCACAGGAGAAGCACTCGGTGTGGCCGTTCGTGCCGATCTGACCGTGACGATGGGCGCCGCCAAGATCGGTCAGTACCTGGGCCGCGGCAGGGAGCTGTGCGGGCGGGTGGATATTGTGGACATAGGCATCGGGTATGCCCCTCTGCCGGATGCAGAGCCGCCGGTATTCCGCGTCGATTCGTCAGACGTACGCGCGAGCTTGCCTCGTCGCCCGCTCACAGCGCACAAGTACTCCGTCGGGAAGGTGTTCGTGCTTGGGGGCTCCCGTCAGTATACCGGCGCACCCGCACTGGCCGCACATGCCGCGCTCCGCGCCGGCGCCGGTGCCGTCGTGCTCGGTGCTCCCCGGTCGATCCACTCCGTGCTCTCGCGAAAGCTGCAGGAAGTGATCGTGGAGGGACTTGAGGAGACGGAATCGGGAACGATCTCTCCGCGGGGGAGGGAAGCCATAGAATCCCGTTTCGCGTGGGCCGATGTCGTTCTCCTCGGGCCCGGTCTGGGGCGTCATCCGGAGACGGATGAATTCCTCCTGGAACTGTACAAGGCGTGCCCGAATCCGGTCGTCATAGATGCGGACGCGCTCACCGCTATAGCCCGGTCACCGCGTGCACTTCGCAGGAATGCCGGGCCGGCTGTCTTGACTCCTCATACCGGAGAGATGGCTCGCTTGATGGGGATGGAAGCCGCTGAGGTAGAGAAGAATCGCCTGGGCGTGGCGTCGGAAGCAGCGCGGAAGTTCCGAAGCGTCGTCGTCCTGAAAGGTGCACCCACGATCACTGCCTCCGAGAAGGGGCTACTCTTCCTGAATTCAACGGGTAACCCCGGGATGGCAACGATTGGCATGGGAGACGTTCTCGCGGGAGTCATCGCCGGTCTGATCGCCCAGGGGATGCCTGTCTGTGACAGCGCCTGGTCAGGGGCCTTCCTGCATGGAAGTGCGGGAGATCTGGCGGCGCGCAAGTTCGGTCAACGGTCTCTTCTTGCATCCGATGTTCTCGCGTGCCTGCCCGAGGCATTCAGAGAGGTCGAGAATTCATGACTGCGTCGCCGCGGAATGCTCCCCTCCTCCGGGCGATGTTGCCCGTGATCATCTGGGCGGTACTGATTTTTATCGCGTCCTCAATTCCGTCTGACGTGATCCCGCCGACGGAGTTCTTCCAAATGGACAAGCTGCTTCATGCCGGTGTGTTCGGCGTGTTCTGCGGTCTGTTTTACAGATTTCTGGTGATCAAAGCTGAGCCGATGGATGACCGGAGAGCCCTTCTGGTAAGCATCTTCGTCACTGCTCTCTATGGCGCGTCCGACGAGTTCCACCAGTTCTTCGTTCCCGGACGAGCCGTGGATTTCTATGACTGGCTTGCAGATGTCATCGGGGCGGTAGTGTGTGTTATTATTATCCTGACCGTGAAGCGCCTCCGGCGTGCCCCGCGTCTTGAGCCACCGTTATGACAGACGGGGTAATGGCGGACGACCTTCCGAAACGAAGCTGACTTCAACACGTGATGCCCCTGCGACCGATTCGATCGGCTTTCGTTGATTCTGCGCGCCGAATTGCGTATTTTGATATGTTTGGAATTCACTCTCGAACATACCGATGGCGAAGCGCGGGCGTGCAGGATGAAGTTGGGACACGGGGAAGTGCTCACCCCCGTGTTTATGCCGGTAGGAACGCAGGGAACCGTCAAAGCAGTCCAACCCCGGGAACTGCGAGAGATTGGGGCTCAGATCATTCTTGGCAACACGTACCACCTCTACTTGCGGCCGGGTTGCGACATTCTTCAGGCCGCGGGCGGACTGCACAGCTTCATGAAGTGGGACGGTCCGATTCTGACCGACAGCGGAGGGTTTCAGGTATACAGTCTTGCTGATCTCCGGGGGATCGAAGAAGACGGCATCACCTTCAAGTCGCACATCGACGGATCGGTGCATCAGTTCACACCCGAACAGGTCGTGGACACCCAGCGGAGCCTGGGATCGGATGTGATGATGGTGCTGGACGAGTGCGCTGCGTTCCCGTGCGAAGAAGAGTATGCGCGCCGCTCGAATGCGATGACGGTACGGTGGGCCGAACGGTGCAAGGTGCGATTCGAAGAAACCCGGCCCCTCTATGGCGCGGAGCAAAGCCTGTTTGGTATTGTGCAGGGGAGTGTCTTCCCGGGAATCCGCGAGGAATCCGCCGCCGAGCTCGTGAAGTTGGGCTTTGACGGCTATGCAATCGGCGGGCTTTCCGTGGGCGAACCTGCGGAGGTGATGTACCGGATGACGGAAACGTGCACGCGGATACTCCCCGCACGGAGACCACGGTATCTTATGGGAGTGGGGACCCCGGAGAATATTCTGGAGAGTATTGCCCGGGGGATTGACATGTTCGACTGTGTGATGCCCACGCGGAACGGGCGCAATGCAGTCGTCTTCACCCGGCGGGGAAAACTGAATCTCCGGAATGCCCGTCATGCCGCCGACTTCGGTCCGGTGGATCCGGAATGTTCCTGTTATACCTGCAGATCGTTCTCCCGGGCGTACTTGCGGCATCTCTTTCGTGCCCGCGAGATCCTGGGACTGCAGCTGGCATCGATACATAACCTTGCGTTCTATCTGTGGCTGACGGCCGCGGCGCGCGATGCGATCATCGAGGGGCGATTCGCATCATGGAAATCCGCCGCCCTGGCCGCGATGGCCCCGGAAGAGCGCGCTGAATAACCCATAACCATGACTCTTCAACGGAGGTTCACGTGACACACGCGGCATTTCTTCTCATGGCACAGCCCCAGGGTGGAAACCCCACGGACAGTCTGATCAGCACGCTGATCATGTTCGCGCTTATCATCGGCATTTTCTACTTCATGATCCTCCGGCCGCAGCAGAAGCGCCAGAAGGAGCGCCAGAAGATGCTGGAAGCCGTCAAAAAGGGGGACAAAGTAGTGACCGCCGGCGGATTGCACGGGACCGTGGCGGGGCTTGATGAGAAGACCATCTTGCTCCAGGTCGCCGACAACGTGAAAATGAAGTTTGACCGTAGCGCCGTCAATACGATCATTCGCGAGTCAGAGAGCGGAGAGAAATCCTAGGCGTTTTTTCCTGCAAGAGAAGATCCATGCGTGCCTTTGATAGCGTCGAGGATGCCCTTGTCGACTTTCGCGAGGGGAAGTTTCTGATTGTGGTGGACGATGAGGACCGTGAGAACGAAGGCGACTTCGTTTGCGCGGCCGAATTCGTCACGCCTGCGGTGATCAATTTTCTCGCCGCCAACGGAAGGGGGATCATCTGTGCCCCGATTGAAGGCGCGCGCGCAGAAGCACTGGGCCTGATGCCCATGGTAGGAGTGAATACCTCCCTCCACGAAACGCAGTTCACGGTCTCCGTCGACGTCGTACACGGGACATCCACCGGGGTATCGGCTGCAGACCGGGCCGCGACGGTTCGCGCCCTTGCAGATCCCTCCACAGAACCGTCAGATCTCGCCCGGCCGGGTCACATTTTTCCGCTAAAGGCCGCTGAAGGCGGGGTGTTGCGGCGGGCAGGACACACCGAGGCAGTCGTGGACCTGTGCCGGCTTGCGGGGCTCACGCCGGCAGGAGTCCTGTGTGAGATCATGAACCCCGACGGGACGATGGCGCGCGTGCCTGAGCTCCTCCGCCTCGCCGAGCAGCACTCCATCCGCATCATCACGGTCAAGGATCTCATCGCGTACCGGATGCGCGGCGAAAAACTGATCGAGCGCGTCGTGAGCACATCCTTGCCAACCAGGCACGGGGTGTTTCAACTCACGCTGTTCAGGAATGTGCTGGACCGTGCCGAGCACCTGGCCCTGGTCAAGGGAGTCATCAGACCCGACGTTCCCGTGCTGGTGCGCGTGCACTCGGAGTGTCTGACGGGGGATGTCTTCGGATCCCTCCGGTGCGACTGCAACGAACAACTCAATGCCGCGCTGGCCATGGTGCAAAAGACCGAGACCGGGGTCGTGGTCTACATGAGACAGGAGGGCCGGGGAATCGGTCTGGTCAACAAGCTGCAGGCCTACCAGCTTCAGGATCAAGGGCTCGATACGGTAGAAGCGAACGAACGGCTGGGGTTCCGGGCCGACCTTCGAGACTACGGCATCGGCGCCCAGATCCTCAAAGACCTGGGGGTAGGGAAGATGCGGCTCCTGACAAACAACCCCAAGAAGTATGCTGGACTGCAGGGCTACGGGCTGGACATCGTAGAGCGGGTTCCTCTGGAAATACCCCCGAATGCCACCAATGAGCGATATCTCAGGACCAAACGGGACAAACTCGGACACCTGATTCTCCTGGACCGGCACGACAAAGACACTGCCTCCTGATTTTCACTTTCTACTTGCTTTTGTGGTGGGGGAAATTGTACATTTCCCCTAGTTGTTGAACAGCAGCTACTTCTCGAAGCCACCATTCGCACCACGGATGATGGCGATTTTTTTTGCTTTTTCTTTTTCGTGAGGCAGGACTATGCAAGGTGATGAGATCGGTCCGACTGTCTATCTGACGCGCGAGCGTCTGTCCGAACTTGAACAAGAACTCCGTGAACTGAAAACGAACGGCCGGAAGTCCATTGCCCAGAAGATCGCGGATGCGAGAGGTCACGGGGATCTCTCCGAGAATGCCGAATATGATGCCGCCAAGGAGGAGCAACAGCATCATGAGGCGAAGATCGCACGGCTGGAACTGACACTCTCCCGCGCAAAGATCATTGAAGCACGCGACCTGCCCAATGACAAGATCTACATCCTGAGCAGAGTGAAACTCAAAGACCTGAAGACCGGCGAACTCTGCGAGTATCTGCTCGTCTCGCCCGAGGAATCCGATTTCGAGGCGAACAAGATATCCGTGAGTTCTCCGATCGGCAAGGGGTTGCTCGGCAAAAAGACGGGGGATGTCGTGGAAGTGAAGGTCCCCGTCGGCATGTTCCGTTATGAAATCCTCTCAGTGACCCGCTGATACGCCGCCGTGGCCACCAACCTCGAGCTTAAGTGTGGCACGGAATCCCTCGCAAAGGCCCATCAGGTGGCGCGTTCCATGGGCCTGTCGTGCGCTGAAACCCTGGATCAAACCGACATCTACTTCGTT
>JADLEA010000095.1 GCA_020846365.1 Bacteroidota bacterium | reverse complement strand
TATCCTCCCGCCTGCTCGATGTAGTAGCTCAGGCCGGCGCCTTCCTCGTAGAGCACGGGTGAAGGCACGTACACCTCGCCGCTCACGTAGATCACGTCTTCCGTGAACGCCACGTTGATGGAATCGCCGTCATAGAGCACGACGTTGTCCCGCGATCCCTGCTCTTCAAGCGCCTTCCGGAAATCCAGCGGCACGAGTCCGGCGCTGTTGAACCTGCGGATCAGTCGGGAACCCTCGAGGTATGCACCCGGTCGGAGTCCACCTGCCCGCTTGAAGAGATCCCCGATCCTCTCGCCCTCATACTGAATTGTGTACGTGCCGGGGTACATGACATAGCCGGTCAGGCGGACATACTTGTGCATGGAGAACCGTGGATCGAGCGGTACGGTCAACACGTCGAAGTCCTCAAGCTTGATCCCCTTTGCCCCGTCATGCCGCCAGTACAGATCATCCCCGTTCACGGTGATGACCCGCGTGTAGGTCTTGATGTCTCCCGTATCCAGGCGGGAAAGCTCCCAACCGGTCGTGGTCGCACCATCCACGAGTCCCCCTGCCATGACCACCAGGTCTGCCACGGTCATGCTGTCGTGGCGCGGATAGTTGCCCGGTTTCCTCACCGCACCGAACACGGAGACATTGTGGCGGGGATGAAACTGCTCGTCGGAGTAGACCACCACGCTGTCTTCGTTTTGCAGCAGGATGTTCTCGTGGGGGTCGCCCCGGAGAGCCATACGCGGGTTGAAGCCGATCACTTCGGTGCGGAGATTCGGGAGGGTGCGATAGAGCGTCGCCCATTCGTCAAATGTGGCCAGCCGGAGACTGTCCGCCGCCATGATGAGGTCCGCGACGCGCATCCCGGGGTGGAATTCAAATGGGCCCGGTTTGTTGACGTTTCCGACGATTACCACGCGGTTCTGGAAGAGATGGAGGATCTCGTGAATGGTGACGATGTCGCCGTTCTCAACCACAGTGGAATTGGCGAGCAGCTGTTCGAGCGATTCTGAGTGGACGTCGAAATCGAGGATATCCCTGCCATACTCGTTGCGCCTGTCGAACGGCACAATGCGTTCAACATGCAGCCGTTCGATGTGGGCATCGAACCTCGGTCCACCTGCCATGGCAATCAACGAACCGAGGGTTTCTCCTTCCTTGAGCTCGTAGATCGCAGGCCGAACGACGTGTCCCACCACGGCCGCCCGGCGCGTCACTGGTTTCACGAAGACAATGTCCCCATCCTGCAGGGATTGGTCCTTCGTCCGGTCTCCCAGAAGCACAAAAGAGTAGATGTCAACCTCGGCGGCCGGCTCGCCTCTTCTGAGAATCTGAACATTGCGGAGCGTCCCGTCCACGGTCGGCCCGCCGGCCATATAGAGCGCGTGGAGGGTTGTGGACATAGAGGTAAGGGCGTAGCCGCCCGGTTTGTTCACTTCACCGAGCACAAACACCTGGATGGTCTTGAGCTTGCCTAGTGAAACGTCCAGAGATGAGCGGGTGCGCCCGGGGGAGCCGCTAAGACTGGAATAGACGGCAGACATGCGGCGCTGGAGCCGATCCCTGAAATCCCGGACTGTCTGCCCCATGGCGGTCACGGGCCCGACCTCGGGGATGACGACATTCCCTTCCCGGTTCACCTCGACCCTATGCATCAGCTGTGTTTCCCCCCAGACCGAGATCACAATTTCGTCTCCGGGTCCGAGGACGTAGGACGGGGGCGTCGCGACGCTCAGCGATGGGAGGAAAGTCGTGCTGGGGTACTCGAACACTTCGTAGCCGTACGGTTGGATGGTGGTATCGATCCCATGGCGACCCTTGAATCCGCGCACTTCCAGCAGTTTCAACTTGGGTTCTTCCTTCTCCACTTTCTTCGCGCTGTCGGCCTCCAGCCGTGCGCGCATCGCCCACTGCCAGTTCAGGCGCGGGTCGATGAGGAGCCGTTCCAGTTGTTCGGCGGTGGCTGACACGGTGGTGCTTTTGGAGAGGTAATCCTGGAGGGAGATACCAAGGGCTGCGGCCTGTTTGGTGGCTTCGTCGAGTGTCAGACCGAGCTGTTTAAGGGCTTGTTCGATTTCTTTGGGGGACATTTGCTCGAGACGCGACTTCACCTGTCGGACCTGCTCCGGGGATTGCGCGGTGGCACATGTCACGGTGAGGAGGAACGTTATGCCGACACAGAGCCAACGCTGTCTGCATTTCACGATGAATAGTCTCCTGTCGTCATCAATAGAAGGTACGCGGCATTGCCGGGGATCGCATGTCACGGCGTAAGCAACGAAACTTGCTAAAAAGCGATGGAAGAATCAAGTAGCGCTCTTGCGGCAGGGAGGATTTTTGCTTATCTTAGGTGCGCCTTGAGGTTTTGAGAAGGCAGAAGGACTGAGACAGTCCGTATTCAGCGCGCATCAGTCCCCTTCGTAGTGGATGGAGGGGTGGGTGAGTGGCCGAAACCAACGGTTTGCTAAACCGTCGTAGGGGGTAAACCTCTACCGAGAGTTCGAATCTCTCCCCCTCCGCAGACGGATGTCGCAGGTGGTAAGCACGGGAGCCACACATTGGCTCCCGCTTTTTTTTGCATAGAAGGGTTCCCGCTCCCCGCGTTGACTGACGAGCCAGTCATTCCTCTCAGATCCCGATCATCAACGTCGCCGTGATCTGGAACGTCGAAATCGACCTCGAAGCTGAAACAAAGTGGTCGTCGCTGCCCGCCGCATACAGCGGATCCTTCTCGTCGTTCAATGACCTGTACGAATCCACCCGGATGTTGCTCCGTTCGGCGACCTGCCACTCCTTCGAGAGAGGATTGATGAATGCGTATTCCGCCCCGAGGTCCAGGTTCATCGCCGGACCCAGCTTGATCAACACGCCCCCGTTGATGCCGAACCCGATCCGCGACGCCGCCGCAACGTCAATGGTTCCGGAGGGCACTTTGGTCAAACCCTGGAACGTCGTCTCACCGCTAATCGAATGCCAGGCCACATTCGCGCCAACATAGGGAGTCAACGGGAGTCCAGGAATTGAAGAGGAAAACTCCGGCCCCGCTTTGATCGTTAAGATCGACTGACTCACTTCCACTTTTCCGCGGCCTGCCTCCCCCTCACCGCTGTTGCTGAGATGACCGTATTCCACACCTCCAACGAGTGTAATCCCGCCCAACCCAATGCGCCCCTTCGCCTGAAGGTTGTAGCCAGTCGAAAGACCGTACTTCGAGCCGGCGTAGTATTCCGTGGTCTCCCCCCCGAATTCACCCATCGGGAGCCGGATTCCCGCGCCTGCGCCGAGCTGCACCGTCACCTGAGACTCGGCCGGAACAGTCATCAG